>CAYROB010000124.1:0-4579 GCA_964425775.1 uncultured Carnobacteriaceae bacterium | reverse complement strand
ACAATTCAGAGCGATTGCTTCCAGGTGGCTATGTTTATACATCTGATTTGTTAGGCAATCCCAAATGGTTGAAACGGATGGGTAAAATCATTGCATCGCGCTATATCACCGAAGATATTGATACAATTATGACGATTTCGACCAAGGGTGTGCCGATTGCACAAGCAGTTGCCTACCACTTGAATGTTCCATTTGTCATTGTTCGAAAATCATCAAAAGTCACCGAAGGATCCACAGTCAGTATCAACTATCAACCACGATCCTCATCTGAAAAAGTAGAGAAAATGGCGTTAGCTAAAAATAGTCTAAAAGCCGGTTCTAAAATATTACTGGTGGATGATTTCTTAAGAGGTGGTGGAACCATGACTGGTTTAGCGCGCATGGCGAAAGAGTTTGATTGTGAAGTGGTCGATTCAGTTGTCTTCCTAGAACATGATAGTCAAGTCTCAACAGATAACTACCGCTCCATCTTGAAAATTGAATCAGTTGATCCAGAAAGTCTAAAGATAAAAGTTGAGCTGGGCAATTTTCTTTCCACGTGAAACAACATTGAAAAATAAGCGAAAATAGCTTAAGATGTACAGGTAAATTATTTGTGAAGAAAAGCATATAAATAAAAAATGGGAGTAGAGTAATGAAAAAACGCTATGTTATTATCCTAGCTGCTGGTCAAGGAACCCGCATGAAGTCAAAGCTATTCAAAGTCATGCATCCAGTGATGGGACGGCCAATGGTTGGCCATGTTGTGCAAGCAGCATTAGATGCAGAAGTTGATCAAGTCTTTACGGTTACTGGAGTAGGAGCCGAAGTCGTAAAAGAGTATCTTCAAGATAAAAGTGAATATGTTTATCAAGAAGACCAATTAGGAACAGCGCATGCCGTGGAACAAGCCCGAGCATTATTAGAAGATAAAGACGGAACGACACTTGTTCTTTCAGGGGATACACCATTATTGCAAGCAGATACGATTAGAAAGCTGATGGATTTTCACGAAGAACAGCAAGCAAAAGCAACAGTGTTGACTGCTATGGCTGATGATCCATTCGGTTATGGACGTGTTATCCGTACAGCAGATGGGTCCGTTGATAAAATAGTTGAAGAAAAAGATGCAACGGATGAAGAACGAGCAGTCCAAGAAATCAATACAGGCAATTATTGTTTTGATAACCGTACACTTTTTGCAGAGTTAAAAAATGTAGATAACGATAATGCCCAAAATGAATACTATTTGCCAGATGTGGTTGGAATTTTGAAGAACCATGATGAAGTTATCGGTGCCTATGCGTTAGATAATATGGATGAGTCGCTGGGAGTGAATGATCGTGTCGCCTTATCTGAAGCGCAAGCCATCATGCAAGCTCGAATTAACAAAGCACACATGGTGAATGGTGTAACGTTAATTGACCCGGAAAATACGTACATTGATGTCGATGTCAAGATCGGACAAGACACAGTGATTGAACCAGGGACCTACTTAAAAGGAAAGACAGTCATTGGGGAAGACGTGTTTATCGGCTCAAACTCAGAGATTTCAAATAGTCGCATTGAAGACAAGGTGAAAATTGTTCAGTCAATTATCGAAGATTCAACCGTAAAAGAAGCTTCTGATATCGGACCATTCAGTCATCTACGACCAGACTCAATTATCGGAGAAAATGTGCATATTGGAAATTTTGTTGAAGTGAAGAATTCAACCATTCATAGCAAGACATTGGTTGGTCATCAGTCCTATATAGGTGATGCAGTAATTGGTCAACATGCAAACATTGGTGCTGGAGTTGTTTTTGCAAACTACAATGGAAAAACAAAAGGAAAAACAATCGTAGGGGACCACTCATTTGTTGGAAGTAATGCAACACTTGTTGCACCAGTTGTCTTAGGTGAAAAGTCCTTTGTTGCTGCAAGTTCGAATATTACAGACGACATACCAGATGAAGGTTTAGGAATTGCACGTTCGCGCCAAGTTGTCAAAGAAGATTTTTATAAAAAACATTTTAATAAATAAAAAAATTAAATCGGGGGATTAATAATGACTGAAAAAGAAAACCAGTTAAAAATATATTCATTGAGTTCGAACGTTCCATTGGCAGAGAAGGTTGCTAACTACTTAAATATGGAATTAGGAAAGCTTACGGTTAACCGATTTAGTGACGGCGAAATTGCCATTAATATTGACGAGAGTATTCGTGGAGATGACGTCTTTATTATTCAATCGACTTCTAACCCTACAAATGACCATTTAATGGAATTACTGATTATGATGGATGCTCTGCGTCGCGCAAGTGCAGCCACAATCACAGCGGTTATTCCTTACTATGGTTATGCAAGACAGGATAGAAAAGCCCGTTCACGTGAACCAATTACAGCCAAATTAGTGGCAAACTTAATTACCAGAGCCGGAGCAGACCGAGTCATCGCACTTGATTTACATGCGGCTCAAGTACAAGGTTTCTTCGATATTCCATTGGATCACTTGTTAGGAGCACCTTTACTTGCTAGCTGGTTTATTGACCGCGGCTTAGAAGGCGAAGATGTTGTTGTTGTTTCACCAGATCACGGTGGCGCAACGAGAGCACGTAAATTAGCAGAATTCCTCGGCTCACCAATTGCGATTGTCGACAAACGCCGACCAAAACCGAACGTCTCCGAAGTAATGAATATTGTTGGAGATGTCAAGGGGAAAAAAGCAGTCTTGATTGATGATATGATTGATACAGCTGGAACAATTGTTAATGCTGCCGAAGCACTGAAAAAAGCTGGAGCCACCGAAGTTTATGCCTGTGGAACTCATGGAATCTTCTCAGGACCAGCAATTGAGCGCATCGAGAATTCAGTCATTAAAACAATGATCGTCACAGACTCAATTTACTTACCTGAAGAAAAACGAATCGACAAAATTGAATTAATGAGTGTAAGTGAACTAATTGGTCAAGCGATTGAAAGAGTTCACGAAAATCGCTCGATTTCACCATTGTTTTACAATAAATTTAAAAACGTACAAGAATACGAATTTGACGATATGAAATAAGGTAGCCATTAAAAATCTTGCAATTAGGTAGTCTCTAATCGCAAGATTTTTTACTTTAAAAAAAAGAGGAATGAACGAAGGGAAGGTTCTATGAAACGAATTACAAATGAAAGTTTATTTGAATTAAAGAATGTCTCTCAACCTTTAGTTGTGGGTGACTATGCCTTTTATCTAGAAACAAAAATGATGCAAGAAGAGAATGAATATGTCAGCTCGATTTATCGCATCCATTTAGAAACAAAAGAGCGGACGCACTTTGGTGATACCGCTAGTAGCAATAGTCGCATGAAGTTATCACCTGACAAAAAATTGCTCACCTACTTATCGAATAATACGAAAGATAAGAAGATGCAGCTGTTTGCCATTCCTTTGGCCGGTGGAGCAGCCAATCAGTTAACGACTGAAAAAAATGGCGTCAGCAATTATCTATGGGTGGAGGATAGCCAGACGATTTACTATCAAACCTTTGTCGAAGAAGAGGCCGAGGAAGAAACAGATAAAAAAGAAGAAGCGTTGCCGACCAAAAGTGTCTTCACTAAACTGAAATATAAAGCAGAAGGTTCGGGTAACTTAGCTGAAAACAAACTCTTCCAAATCAAAAAAATCAGTATTGCCGATCTCAACCAACCAGCTGAAGCAGAATTAATTATTGAAAAAGATCGGGCGCTTGGTTTAAGTTATATCGCCAAAGATGAGTCCTACATGCTGTACTTTGACCGCTTTGATCCAGAGAATGAATGGCTCTATGGTGGGACGATGTTTAGGTATGACTTCGCAACCAAAGAAGCAAAGAATCTAACAGAAGCAATCCCAAATGGAATCTTTAGTTTCGCCCTAGCAGCGTCCGACGAAGAGTACTTTGTTTTTAATGGGAATGATTTTGCGTATAAATTTGTGACAAACAATGAACTGTTCCTTTACGATGTGAAAAATGACTCGCTAAAAAGTTTAACAGCCGATTTAGACTTTAGCGTGGGTAATTCATTAGTTGCTGACTTCCAACAAAATACCGGTGGAGCGGATGTCTGGTGGCTAGAAGATGGAGCGACTTTCCTCTTTAAAGTAACTGAACATGGAAAGATTACGTTCTATGAAGGAAATGTCCAAGGTGAAATAAAGAAAGTTTGGGATGAAAAGCTACATATTACAGGTTTTGACTTGACAGCCGACCAAAACAAAGCAGTGATCAGCTACTCAGACTTAACGACGCCAAGTAAATTAGCGCTAATGCATCTGAAAACAGGTGCAATCGTTGATTTATATAATCCAAACACAAGCTTTATGGGCGAACACCAGGTGACTCAACCAGAAGGCTTTTGGTTTAAGAGTGTTAAAGACTGGGATGTTCAAGGCTGGTATGTGCCACCGATTGAAAAAACCGAAAAGCACCCAGCTATTTTGTATATTCATGGGGGTCCGCAAGTTTCATACGGGGAAACCTTCTTCCATGAAATGCAGGCCTTAGCCGCAGCTGGTTACGGCGTCATCATGCTGAACCCACGTGGTGGGAGTGGTTATGGGCAAGAATTTGTGGCCTCAATCCTCAATAAT
>CAYROB010000123.1:0-4643 GCA_964425775.1 uncultured Carnobacteriaceae bacterium | reverse complement strand
TTCATAGATTTTTACGCATCAATTAATTTTTGAATACTCTCTTCGAATGCCTGGATTTTCTTTTCTGTTTCTTCCGATGACTCACCCACCGCACCGATATAGAACTTGATCTTTGGCTCTGTTCCCGATGGTCGTGCAGCAATCCAGCTACCGTCAGCTAGATAGTACTTCAGCACATCCGCTTCACCTAAGTCAATCGTGCTTGTCTCGCCTTCTTTAGTCGTTAATGTGTTGACTAGGTAGTCTTCTTCCATAATCACATCCACACCATCAAATGACGTTGGACTTTGTTCTCTGAGTGAAGCCATTAGTTTTTTAATGTTTTCTGCTCCAGAGATTCCACTCATCGTAATCGAAATGGTTTTTTCGTGAAAATAACCATGTTCATCAAAGATCTCTTGTAGGCCATCAAAAAGTGTCTTATCTTGTTCTTTGTAGTAGGCCGCGATCTCGGCAATTAAGAGTAAGGCTTGAATCGCATCTTTGTCTCGAACAAATGGTTTCACTAAGTAACCATAGCTTTCCTCAAAACCAAAGAGGAATTCTTTTTCTTTCGTTGTTTCATAGTCCTTAATTTTTTCCGCAATGAATTTAAAACCAGTTAAGACATCTACATTTCCAACACCATAGCTCTCAGCGATTTTACTTGGTAATTCGCTGGATACAATGGACTTGATAATGGTGCCATTGTCCGGCAGACGATCTTCATCTTGGTAGGCTTTCAACAAGTAGTCCACCATCAAAGCTGCTATTTCATTTCCAGTTAAGACTTGATACTCGCCATCGGCCATTCGTGTCGCCATGCCTAAGCGGTCAGCATCTGGATCCGTCGCAATCAGTACTTCAGCGTCAATTTCTTTTCCTAATGCAATGGACAACTCAAATGCAGCTGGATCTTCAGGGTTCGGTGATTTAACGGTTGTAAAATCTGGATCAGGCTCTGCTTGTTTCGGCTCCAACGTCACATTCTTAAAGCCGGCATTTTCTAAAGCACGCATTCCAATCATTGTTGCTGTTCCATGCAAAGGTGAAAAGACAATATTGATATCTTTGTTTCTTTCAATCAAGTCATGGTCAATATTAATTGTTTTTAACTCTTCTAAATATGCATCATCAATTTTATCACTGACGATTTCAAGTAAGTCTCTTTCCTCTAGCTCTTCTTTGGTCAAGACTGAAATATCGAGGATATTATCAATTTCCTGAACATAATCAGTTAACTCATCCGCTTCTGCCGGTGGGAATTGCCCGCCGTCTGCTCCATACACTTTGAAGCCATTATATTCTGGTGGGTTATGGCTGGCTGTCATCATAATTCCTGCACTTGTTCCTAAATGACGAACTGCAAATGAAAGTTGAGGTGTTGAACGCAAGCTCTCGAACAAATACGTCTTAATTCCATGCGCACCTAGTGTTTTAGCAGCTTCCAAAGAAAATTCTGGTGATTTGTGACGTGAATCATAAGCAATCACAACCCCATGCTTCTTGGCTTCTTCGCCACGTTCTTCAATAAACTGCGCCAATCCTTTGGTTGCTTGTCGAACCGTATAAACATTCATCCGATTGGTTCCCGCACCAATTACTCCACGCATTCCGGCCGTTCCAAACTCTAAATTTGTGTAAAACGCTTCTTCTAATTCATCTGTATCATTTTCAAGGGCTTCTAGATTCTCTCTCATTTCTGTGTCTAACTCAGAAAAATCCATCCATTTTTTATATGCAGTTTTCCAGCTCATTATGTATCCGCTCCCTTTATTTTTTTATATACTACTATTATAGCATGTTTTATCTTTATATACACTGGATAGCCCATTTTAAGTCTGAGTGTCTGGCTTTTTAACAAGAAAAATAAAAAAACTGCTTCAGCCCACTCAATTAATACGTGAACTAAAGCAGTTTCTAAAAATCATTTATTTCGCTAATTGTTTTTCTTTTGCTAATTCTTCTTTTAGTGATTCGATATATTTGTACGCTGCATCTCCAGCAATCGAACCATCACCTACAGCTGTTGCAATTTGTCTTAGTACTGTTTGACGTACGTCACCAATTGCAAAAATTCCAGGAACAGAAGTTTCCATCGATTCATCTGTTATAATCCAACCTTCTTCATCGGTAATTCCTAGACTTGCAAAATTATCTGTGTTTGGAAGTAAGCCCACATAAACAAAGACACCATCTGCTGGAACTTCACTGACTTCATTTGTCTTCACATTTCGAACTTGTAATGATTCTACTTTGTTTTCACCTTGGATTTCTTCCACAACTGAATCCCAAATAAAGTTTACTTTTTCATTCGCAAAGGCACGATCTTGTAAGATTTTCTGTGCACGTAATTCATCACGACGGTGAATAATTGTAACATCACTGGCAAATTGTGTCAGATATGTTCCTTCTTCAACGGCTGAATCTCCGCCTCCAACAACGACTACTGAGCGGTTACGGAAAAATGACCCATCACAGACAGCACAGTAAGAAACACCGCGTCCTTTAAGTTCATTTTCACCTTTGACGCCTAATTCTTTATACTCTGCACCTGTTGCAATGACAACTGTTCGTGTTTTATAAATTTTATCTGAAGTCACAACTTGTTTAAATTCTTTCCCATCAATAATTTCCTGGACATCACCAAAACTGTACTCTGCACCAAAAGCGGTTGCCCCTTCGTACATTTTACTTGCTAAATCTGGTCCTTCGATTGATATAAAGCCTGAATAGTTTTCAATACCGGCTGTATTGATTAACTGTCCACCTGGTACTCCACGTTCTAAAATCAACGTCTTCAAATCTGAGCGTGAAGCATACAAAGCTGCGGTCATCCCACCTGGTCCTGAGCCTATAACAATAACGTCATAAATTTCTTCTTGTAATTCTTTTTCCATATATTAATCTTCCTAACTTAATAAATTTAATTATGTTCTAGCACTTTTCCGATCGACAATTACTATTATATATCTTTTGACCAGTTCTGACCAATAATCTGATTACTCCGCCTTACCTTCCCGGCGCATCAAGGATAAGACTGTTTTTTCAACGTCTGCATCTTCATAAGCTACTTGATAAATCGCATTGGTTATCGGCATATCGATATTTCGTTCTTCGGCTAATTCTTTCGCCGCAATTACCGTAGATAAACCTTCAATTACCATCCCGATTTCTTCTTCAATGGCTGCAATTGAATGGCCTTCACCCATTAACTTACCGGCACGCCAGTTTCTTGAATGGGAACTGGTTGACGTAACAATTAAATCCCCAACGCCGCTAAGGCCCATGAAGGTTTCTACTTCCGCACCTAGGGCAACGCCTAAACGTGTGATTTCAGCCAGACCTCTAGTCACCAGAGCAGCTGTAGCATTATCGCCATAGCCTAATCCTTTCAGACTTCCGGCACCAACAGCAATAATATTTTTCAATGCAGCCCCAATCTCCACACCAATAATATCTGTATTGCGGTATACTCTAAAGTAATCATTCATAAATAAATACTGGACAATTTCGGCGATCTCTTCATTCTCACTGGCCGATGTCACACTGGTCAAATCACGAACCACGACCTCTTCGGCATGACTCGGTCCTGAGAGCGCAACAATCGCCTGACGATTACTCTCATCGATTTCCTCCGCTAAAATGGTTGAAATCCGCTCATGTGTTTTCAATTCTAAACCTTTTGATGCATGGACAATTATTTTAGGCTCTGTAATCAAGCCATTCAATTGCTTGGCAACTGAACGGATACCAACTGTTGGAATGACAATCAAGACAATTTCACGATCAGCAATCGCGGCTTGTAGATCGGTTGTCGCTGTGATAGCTTCTGGAAACACAATGTCTTTAAAATAACGTTTGTTTGTATGTTCTTCATTAATCTCTCGAACCAGCTCGATTTCTTCCGGTCGTGTCCAAACAACGACATCATGACCATTTTCAGCTAGTACTTTCGAGAGAGCCATCCCCCATGAGCCGGCTCCTAAAACTGCTACTTTTTGACTTTTACTACTCAACTTTTTGGGCCTCCTAATTAAAATGAATCCTTATTTATTTTTAAACGCTTCTTTTCTTTTAGCAAACTCTTTTTCATAAGCTAAACCCTCTGTATAATACGGATCACGTGGGTACTTAACTTTACGTTGATAAATGATAAAAGCAATTCCCGCTACTACAAGTAATAATGAGACAATTTGCGAGACGCGCAGTCCACCAATGTACAGGCTATCTGTTCGCATGCCTTCAATAAAGAAACGCCCTGCCCCATACCAAATCAAATAACTAGCTGTTGCTTCTCCACGTAATAAAAATTTATCTTTCTTACGAATAAAGATAATAATTGCCATCCCTATTATATTCCAGACTGATTCATACAAAAAAGTCGGATGATAATAGCTTCCCTGAATATTCATTTGGTTGATAATAAACTCAGGCAATCTTAAATTTTCTAAAAACTGACGGCTGACCTCACCACCATGAGCTTCTTGGTTCATAAAGTTCCCCCAGCGCCCAATGGCTTGACCTAAAAGGACATACGGTGCTAAAATATCCGTCACTAGCAGTGGTGGAATATTCTCTTTTTGTGAACGATAATAAATCACAAGTACTCCCGCGATAACCCCACCATAAATCGCCAGACCACCTTCCCAAATATAAAATAT
>CAYROB010000122.1:4411-4645 GCA_964425775.1 uncultured Carnobacteriaceae bacterium | reverse complement strand
CAAAATAGTCAATTGGAATATCTAGTAAATTTTGCACTGTATTAATTGCCATCGTTGGTCCACCAAAAGAATAAGCATGGTTAATCTTATCATCAAAGCCTTTTCCAACAATTTCCGTACGGGTATCTCTTGGGATACTGACTATAGTTGTTTTTTTATTCGTAGGATTTACAGTCAACACCATTATCGTATCTGATCGACCCTGATCAACACGCCCTTGATCGCCTGTGTCGA
>CAYROB010000122.1:0-4401 GCA_964425775.1 uncultured Carnobacteriaceae bacterium | reverse complement strand
TAATGGAAAAACTTTCTTTTCTACATAATCACGAAGTTTTAAATCAACATCTTTATCTTTTCGACTTGGATGTTCATCCTTAGCTATTTCCGAATAAATTGTATCACTTGTTTTTTGTAGGCGGTAGTAGCCATAGGTGAATACACTCCCCAACAACAATAAAATAACTAGCAGTACACCTGGCCATCTACGTTTCTTAGCATGTTTAATTCTTTTCACTCTTGACAGTTCATTTAGATTATCACTCATTTATCTACCTACATTTCCTTTATTTTTAATTACTAAACCATTTTTCAAATCGTTCTTTTATTTTTTGTTTGTAGTTATTTGCTTGTTTTCTTCGTTCAATTAAGTTGATTATAGCATGAGTGTTTCGTTTTCGAAAACTATTCCAAAGGGCCCTTTCATACATCTTTTTTGTAGAAAGTCCTTTGCTCGCATTAAAAACGTCAGCTATACGCTCATCACTTAACCTAGCCTCTATTTTTTCTTCAAGTTCCTGTTTTGATAAGGCTAATTCAGGACTTAACAGATCTGATACTTCATTTTTTAATAATTGATAATATTCATTGGTTACTAAATCTTCATATTCATCTATTAGTTCCCAATCAGTGAGCATCTCTTTTAAGCGATTAATCAAATGTAAGTGGATGTCCCAATTCATTTCTTGATAGCTCATTGATTCTCCTCTATACAAGTCATTCTTTTTGCAGAATACTTGTCGATTGAAAACAACTTTGTTTAAATCCTTATAAATATCTACATTAAAAAAGGCTTTTTCTTTGAAAGGTAAATCGATAAATTTAATTCCGCGCTCTTTTAAATAGGCAACTTGATACAATTTATTACAAAGTTTATATGGATAAAAATGATGAAAGTTTCGATAATGATTTCTAAAGCGGCCTTTTGATAATAAAATAGGCATTTTGGGGATTCGCTCAATTGTTTCATTCATTTCAACAAAACCAAATACGACTAACTCAGCCTTTTTTTCTTCAGCCAATTTGAGGTTCGTTTCAAGCATTCGTGGTGCAAATATATTTTGTGGATCTGCAAAGTATACATAAGAACCTTCTGCCTGAATCAATCCTCTATTTCGAGCATGGGCCAAACCAAGTCGTTCTTGCTGAATATACTGTATAATAAGCGGCTCTTTTTTCGCATATTCTCTACATATTTGAGCAGAGGAATCAGTTGATCCATCATTAATAAGAATCAATTCAAAATCATATGATGACTGATGTAAAACCGATTCAATCGAACGTCTTAAAGTGGCTTCATTATTATAAATTGGCATAATTACCGATACTTTATACATAATCAATCCCCTATCTCTTCATCTTTTACGCAATAATTATAGCATAGAATTGTGAAGTTTCTTCTAACTTAATGCTTAGATATTATTACATTATCTAAGAATGTTTGTTACTTTTGAAATAATCGGCTATTTCATGTAATAAACCGGGTAGCTACTCACTATTTTCTAGAATATATGGTAATATAAGTGTAGAAAATATAAGGAGTGTTTATATGGCCATTTTAGTTACTGGTGGTGCTGGATTTATTGGTTCACATACAGTTGTTGAACTACTAAATAATGATTATGAGGTCATCATTGTTGATGATTTCTCAAATTCACAGCCTGCCGTTTTAGAACGGATTACTGAACTGACAAAGAAAAACTTCAAATTTTATGAACTTAATTTATTGAATAAAGAGTATTTAAGAAAAGTTTTTAGTGAGAATGAGATTGAGGCAGTTATTCATTTTGCTGGCTTTAAAGCTGTAGGTGAATCGGTGGCGCTCCCACTAAAATATTACAATAATAATATCCTCTCGACAATTGCTTTGCTTGAAGTAATGGAAGAGTTTGATGTTAAAAATATCGTATTTAGCTCAAGTGCAACTGTTTATGGAATGGATAATGATGTACCTTTTACAGAAGACTTGCCTACTTCTGCTACAAATCCATATGGAAAAACAAAGGTTTTCATTGAGCATATTTTAGAGGACTTAGCCGCTGCTGATGAGGAATGGAGTGTAGTCTTACTTCGATACTTCAACCCTATTGGTGCACATGAATCTGGCCGGATTGGTGAAAACCCTAATGATATTCCAAACAACTTAATGCCTTATATTACGCAAGTTGCTGTTGGAAAACTTGAGCAATTATCCGTATTCGGTGATGACTACGATACACATGATGGGACCGGCGTTCGTGACTACATTCATGTTGTAGACTTAGCTCGAGGTCACTTGAGTGCATTAGATTACGCTGTTGAAAATAAAGGTGCCCAAGCAGTTAACTTAGGAACTGGTGTGGGTTATTCCGTATTAGATGTTGTTCATGCGTTCGAAAAAGCAAACAACGTACCAATTCCTTACAAAATAATTGAGCGACGTCCCGGTGATATTGCCGTTGGTTATGCAGATGCAACCAAAGCCAAAGAATTATTAAAATGGGAAGCACAGCATTCTATAGAAGATATGTGTCGCGATTCTTGGAAGTGGCAAAAAAATAATCCAGACGGCTATTAAATAACATTCAATCATTTTAAATAAACCCCTGTATTTTATAGTGAGCGTAGAATAGCTACAATCTGCTATAAAGCCAGGGGTTTTTTCTTGTTCCTTTTTACCTATTTCCTCTGTTTCGATTGTAACCTTTTTTATATGCATCATAAGTTTCGATGGCATGTCTTTCTAGTTCATCTAAACTTTTAAAACCACTACCTTCGAGAGCAATTGTTCGAATGGTGAATGAATCTTTATATTTATAATCCGCATAGACATCCCCATTGCCACTTCCAGTAAAATGGCTATTAATCCGGTTGAACACTTTTTTCCTTGCCCCACGTAATATAAATCTTTTGATTGATTATGTAAAATATAGACTCCAGTAAAATTGTAATTATTTGAGTAGAGTGGATTTCCTTTTCCACCAAAACTTTTATTTCGAATCTTGAAAAATTCTTCTGGCGTTATTTCTGTTGTGTTGTTTGCTAATTCGCGAATTTTATTTCTTATATTCCTTTTCTTTCTTATTTTTAGCACAAAGAAAAGAAATTGTACCAATAAAATTAGAATGATATATTTAAAATAGGGTCTGAATAATTGAAAAATTTGTAGAAAACCCTCTGTAAATGCATCCTTATATACTTCACTCCAATCAATTTCTGACATCCTAGTTTCCTCCTCTTCAATATTTGCATAACTTTAAAAATTTATTTTAAAAAAGATCGATCCTCAGGTTCAAGAATCGATCCACATTTTTATTCGTCTTTTTGTTTGGTTAAGATCTCTGGACCGTCTTTTGTGATGGCAATTGTATGTTCATATTGACAGCTTAAGCCACCATCAATTGTACGGGCAGTCCAGCCGTTATCGTCCATTTTTGAACGCCAAGCACCGGTGTTAATCATTGGTTCAATGGTAATCGTCATGCCTTCTTTCAAGCGAATACCTTTGCCAGCTTCCCCGTAATGTGGAACACTTGGTGGCTCATGCATTGTCGGTCCAATTCCATGTCCAATAAACTCACGAACAACGGAATAGCCTTTTGGTTCAACATAATTCTGAATGGCTGCACCAATATCGCCAATGCGATTACCAACTTGTGCGGCTTCAATTCCTTTGTATAACGACTCTTTAGTTACTGCCATTAAGTCTAGCACTTCTTCTGATCCTTCACCTACGACATAAGACCATGCCGAGTCAGAAAATGCGCCATCTAAATCAATAACCATATCAACAGTTACCAGGTCGCCATCTTTCAGTTTACGATTTGTTGGAAAACCATGACAGATTTCATCATTTTCACTGACACAAGTCGCATACTCGTAGCCTTGGTACCCTATTTGAGCCGGAATTCCACCATTATCTCGGATTCTTTTTTCTACAAATTTATCAATATCATGTCCTGTAATTCCAGGCTTAATAAAATCTCTTAATTGTTCATGAATGGATGCGAGCAATTCGCCTGACTTTTTCATCGCATCGATTTCTCTTCTAGATTTTCTAGTAATCAACGTACAATCTACTCCCTTATTTATATTTAGCTTTTTAATTATACCTTAAATTTCCTTTTGCAACAATCTTAATAGCCAGTTGAATCCCCCAACGGTAAAATATTCAAGCTTTTAAACTCCTATGAAATTGTTTACACGCTTAGCTTTTGCTATACTATTAATGGATTATTTATTATAGAAAGGACTGGAATTATGCCTAAAGTACTGATTGTCTATGCAAGTCTTACTGGAAATACAAGGGCTGGTGCTCATGTATTAGAAGAAGCTTTTGAAGAATTAGGTGCCGAAGTAGAATTGATGGAAAGTTATGATGCAGACCCATATGATTATAAAGATTACGATATTAACGTAGTTGGAACTTACACATATGGTG
>CAYROB010000121.1:0-4645 GCA_964425775.1 uncultured Carnobacteriaceae bacterium | reverse complement strand
GTGAGGAAATGAGAAAAGGAAATACATCGATTTTCTCAGAAGATTTGCAAGCAGCTTTGGAAGATCGACTAAGCAAGGGTGAGCAATCGGTTTTAATGCTCAATCGTCGCGGGTATTCATCATTTTTTATGTGTCGCGATTGTGGATTTGTCTTGGATTGTCCAAATTGTGACATATCCCAAACACTCCACACACATAGTCAATCAATGAAGTGCCATTATTGTGGACATCAAGAGGCTATTCCATCCAGTTGTCCGTCTTGCCAAAGTCATAAGATACGTTATGTAGGTACAGGTACGCAAAAGGTAGAAGAAGAATTAAATGAGTTGTTACCTGATGCCAAAGTGATCCGAATGGATGTAGATACGACCAGTCGAAAAGGTGCGCATGAAAGGTTATTAGATCAATTTGGCAACCACGAAGCAGATATTTTACTGGGAACACAAATGATTGCAAAAGGCTTGGATTTTCCAAATGTGACCTTTGTCGGAGTATTAAATGCCGACACATCACTGAGTCTACCTGACTTTCGTTCGGCTGAAAATACCTTTCAATTATTAACACAAGTGAGTGGTCGAGCAGGGCGAGGAACAATTGAAGGGGACGTAATTGTTCAAAGTCACAATCCAGATCATTATGCGATTCAATATGCGAAAGAACACGATTATGATAACTTTTATGCGCGTGAAATGAAATATCGTCAATTGAGTGATTATAGTCCGTATTACTTTTTAACAAGTATTCGAGTGAGTCATGAAAATGAAGTCATTGCGGCGAAGCGAATTCAACAATTGGCTGAATTTATTAGGCCTTGTCTGAGTGAAGGTGCGATAGTTTTGGGACCCACACCAGCTTTAATCACGCGCACACACAATAAGTATCACTACCAATTAATGATTAAGTATAAACACGAACCACGATTGAATGAATGTCTACATGCATTATTGATGGGGACACAAAAAGAACAAGCAAAAGGATTAATGATTCGCATCGATCCAGAACCAACACAGTTTTTATAAAAAATAATAAGGGGTAATTTAACTATGCAAAAAGTAATTTTTATGGGTACACCAGTATTCTCTGTTCCAATTTTACAAGCGTTGATCGAAGATGAGAATTTAGATATTGTAGGTGTTGTGACGCAACCGGATCGAAAAGTAGGACGCAAGCAAATCCTTACACCACCGCCTGTGAAGGAGTTAGCGTTAGAACATGACCTATTAGTCTTACAGCCAGAAAAACTCTCAGGATCGGATGAAATGCAAGCTATACTGGACTTGAAGCCTGACTTGCTGATTACAGCTGCCTATGGACAGTATGTACCAACAAAATTGTTAAAGGCACCGACATTTAAAGCAATTAATGTCCATGCATCCTTGTTGCCGAAATATCGAGGCGCAGCACCAATTCATTATGCCGTATTAAATGGTGATGAAAAAACAGGTGTAACCATTATGTATATGGAGCAAAAAATGGATGCTGGAAACATTATTTCACAAAGAGAAATCCCAATAACAGATGAAGATGATACGGGTACTTTATTTGATAAATTAAGTTTAGTTGGTAGAGATTTGTTAATGGACACATTACCAGCAATATTTGCTGGTGAAAATGAGTCGATTGAACAAAACGAAGCGGAAGTTTCTTTATCGCCAATGATTTCAAAAGAACAAGAAAAAATTGATTGGAATCATTCAGCAAGAGAAATATTTAATCATGTGCGTGCATTAAGACCAGCACCTGGTACGTATACAATACTTGAAGATGAACGTTTTAAAATATGGGACGCACAAGTAGTCGAAGAAACAACGACAGCGGATGCTGGAACAATTATTGCAGTAGATAAGGAAAAAATGTTAGTGGCATGTGGCGATGGAACCGTACTATCCCTTCTATCTGTTCAA
Source organism: uncultured Carnobacteriaceae bacterium (assembly GCA_964425775.1). GTDB lineage: Bacteria > Bacillota > Bacilli > Lactobacillales > Carnobacteriaceae_A > Atopostipes. Next base: position 2,741 of record CAYROB010000121.1, on the reverse strand, counting down.
CCATCTGGTAGAAAACGTTTGACCATTACTGAGTACCTGTCGGGTGCAGAATTGGAAGAGGGTGTTAAATTTGGTGAATAAAAAAGAGCTGCGACAATCAAGCCGTTATTTAGCGGTGGAGATTTTAGAGAAAATCGAATTAGAAGATGCGTATAGTAACTTGCTTTTACGTCAAGTAATTGAAGATAGTGACTTGATCAAAGAAGATATTAGCCTCCTAACTGAATTAGTTTATGGTGTCTTACAAAGAAAACTCACGCTAGATTATCAACTGGAGCCATTTATTGGCAAACAGAAAAAGTTAAAGAATTGGGTTAAACAATTGCTTCGCATTTCCCTTTATCAAATGGAGTATCTAGAGAGAGTCCCAGCCCATGCGATTGTGAACGAAGCGGTGAATATTGCAAGACTTCGCGGGCATAAAGGAATAGCTGGTTTAGTTAATGCCGTGCTGAGAAATATTCAACGCCAAGGTGTACGCGATATCACTGAGATTAAAGATGTCAACCAGCGTCTAAGTGTTCAGTATAGTTTGCCCGTTTGGTTAGTTAAAGAGTTTATCGAAGATTTAGGAATCGAAGAAGCTGAAAAGTTAGCAGCATCATTTAGTGAAAGGCCAAAATTAAGTCTACGTGTGAATACAAATGAAATCTCACGCGAAGAAGCGATTGAATCACTAAAAGCAGAAGGATACGAAACGGTTAAGAGTGAAATCTCACCATTTGGAATTGTTGCTTTAAATGGTATTCCGTCTGATTCCGATTTGTTTAATAGAGGACTCATCTCCGTTCAAGACGAAAGCTCAATGCTTGTAGCGCCAGCATTAAATGTTTCACCTGAACACTATGTACTAGATGCTTGTGCGGCACCGGGTGGAAAAGCGATGCATATTGCAGCAAACTTTTTAGATGCTGAAAAAGGTGGAAAGCTAGTAGCGCTCGACATTCATCAGCATAAAATGAATTTAATCAATCATAATGTTAGAAGACAAGGTGTTAAAGATATCGTAGAGGGGATCCAATTAGACGCACGAAATGTTCTCGACAAATTCGAAGAGAATACATTTGACCGGATTTTAATTGATGCACCATGTTCTGGGCTTGGATTAATTCGTCGTCGTCCAGAAATCCGCTACAATAAAACAAAAAAAGATATTAAAAGTTTACAAAAATTACAAATTGAGATTATTAATGAAGCAAGCAAAGCACTCAAATCAGGTGGGGAGCTAATTTACTCTACTTGTACATTGACAAAAGCAGAAAATCAAGATGTGATTAAAGCATTTTTAGCAAAAAACAAGGAATTTACACAAATTAATGTAGAATTACCGAATGATCAATTAGAAATCCAAGAAGATGGTTCAATTATAATCTATCCACATCAATATGGAACGGATGGCTTCTTCATCTCACGCTTTAAAAAAGAGTAAAGACAAGAGTCTAAGATTGAATTCCTATCTTGTTTTTTTACTTTAAATAAGACATACTAATTATCAAACGATATTTTATACAGTGTATTGAAAGAAAAACTGAGGTGAATTATGAATTATAGTTTAAAAACTCATCAAGGAAAAAGAAAAGATAATCAAGATTATGCAGGAGTGTTTATAAATAAATCAGGATTATTATTGGCAGTTCTATGTGATGGCCTCGGGGGTCATCGTGGTGGGGATATTGCAAGTGAAATGGCGGTCTCACAAATTGGGCATTCATGGAAGACAACCAGTTTCAATAGTGAAGACATCGATCAAGTACAGGATTGGTTAGACGAAAACATCAATCGAGAGAATGATCGGATTTATGAGCATGCAAATAAGTATCCAGACCTAGAGGGTATGGGTACAACACTTGTAGCAGGTGTTGTTTTAAAAGAAGAAATACTTTTTTCAAATGTTGGCGATAGTCGCGCCTATACATATGGGGATGGAAAGTTAGAACTAATCACAGAAGATCACTCATTTGTTTCGGAATTACAACGTCAAGGTGAGCTGACAGCATTAGAGGCGAAGAATCATTATAATCGCAATGCATTAACGCGTTCATTAGGTGTTAAAACAAAAGTAAAAGTTGATTTTTTTAAACCACGAAAATCACCAGTTGATCTGATTATGCTGAATTCAGATGGTCTTTCAAATATAGTAGAAGAAGTGGATATTATTGATGTGCTGACGGATCAACAATTAGATTTAGACCAGAAGTCAGCAAAATTAGTACAATTAGCAGTAGATAATGAGGGTACCGATAATATAACAGTCGCTCTAGTAGACTTGAAGGGGCACGATGATTTTAAAGAGAAGAAATTTGGTGAGAGGAAATGAGAATAGGAGATCACGTAAGTGGCCGCTATAAAATAATAGAAAAAATCGGATCAGGTGGCATGGCTAATGTTTATTTAGCAGAAGATTTAATTTTAGAACGAAAAGTAGCTGTCAAAATGATGGCCTTAGATTTTCAAGAGGATGAACAAAACTTACGCCGCTTTCAGCGCGAAGCTCTTTCAACCACAGAGTTAGACCATCCAAATATTGTGAATATTTATGATGTTGGCGAAGGAAGTCCACCATATATTGTAATGGAATATATCTCGGGTATGGATTTGAAACAGTATATCCGAGAAAATTATCCACTTCCTTACCACAAGGTGATAGATATTATGGGCCAAATATTAGATGGCGTAGGGTATGCACATAAAAACAATGTGATTCACCGAGACATTAAACCACATAATATTTTAATGAACCA
>CAYROB010000120.1:0-4646 GCA_964425775.1 uncultured Carnobacteriaceae bacterium | reverse complement strand
ATTTGTTTGATATATTTATCTTTAAAATCTACGATGAATTTGTAGCGATAACCTAAACTTTTTAAACTTGGAATTGGAATTAACAATTTGGATGCTTCAGCAAGAACTGCAACAACCATTAGCGCAGTAATACTGAATTTTTGCGCAAAGAACAACAAGAATAAAATATACACCAGGTTGAAGGGATAGGCGGCAATCGCCGATTCGGCAAAACGCTCTTCACTCTGCAAATAACCTCTTAAAGAACCAACGATTCCCGATATAATTAAGATAGGCAATCCTAAACGAGTTAGTAAAATCGCATAGTCAAACTGGTTTCCTTCGAATCCACGACCGATTACTTGCATAATAAACGGTGTTGAAAAAAACGCGAAAAGAGCGATCAAGATGGAAGTGAAGGTAATGATATTTAAGAAGTTATTAAAATAATTCATTTTCCCTTCTTTGCCATCATGTACTTCAACATCCGATAGAACGGGAATTAACGTTGTATTAATTGTTTGTGTCAGCAATGCAGAAAAGAGTGTAATTGCTGAGAGAGCAATAAAAAAAGTGTCAGTGCCGGAGCCAGATCCATAGCGCCAGGCAATAAGGGCTTCTCTAAAGAAGCCAAGAACTTTACTACCTAGCGAGAGAACAACGATGGTACCAACTGATTTAGCTGACTTTTTTAACTGTGACATATCAATTTCTCCTTAATCCATTTCTATATCCTTTAGATTCTAATATAGAAAAACATTTCGATAGCTAACAGTATAGCATTCTCTATCGAATAAATCTTTTTAATCTTGAGTTTAAACTAAGCCTTGTTTGATCATCGCATCGGCTACTCGTGCAAAACCAGCGATATTTGCTCCGGCTTGTAAATCATCTCTATCTGCGTATTTTTCAGCGGTATCGCTACATAACGCGTAGATGTTAGCCATGATGACTTTTAATCGTTTGTCGACGTCTTCAGTTGTCCATTGCTCACGTTGTGAGTTTTGAGCCATTTCAAGAGCAGAGACAGCGACACCGCCTGCGTTGGCTGCTTTTCCAGGACCAAAGAGGACATTATTCTGTTTGTATATTTCTATCGCATCATCAGTATTTGGCATGTTGGCCCCTTCAAATACCGCTTGTACCCCACAATTATTGACTAAATTGACAGCCATTTCTCCATCAATTTCATTTTGGGTCGCGCATGGAAAGGCGAGATCATATTTGAGTGATGCATTCCAAACAGACTCCTCAGCGTAATAATCAGCAGTATCATGTTTTTCATCATAATATTTTAATTCTTCCGTACTTTCTTCAGCAAGTTCTTTCAGGCAGCTAATGCAGAGGCCCGCTTCATCATGTATATAGCCATGAATATCAGACATTGCAATAACTTTAGCACCTAAGTCAACGGCTTTTTCAGCAGCATGAAGACCAACATTACCCATACCTGAAATAACTACTCGCTTGCCTGCTAAACTGTCATCACGATCTTTTAATGCCTCTTCAGTAAAGTACATTAGACCATAGCCGGTAGCTTCAGTTCGTCCAAAACTTCCCCAGAAATCAGTCGGTTTCCCTGTGATGACTCCAGGTTCGGCTTGATTTAACCGTTTATATTGCCCGTACATATAACCAATTTCTCGGTGACCAACTCCCATATCTCCAGCTGGAACATCCAAGTCAGGACCAATATACTTTTGAAGTTCTGTCATAAAACTTTGGGTGAAGCGCATAATTTCACGATCTGATTTTCCTTTAGGGTTAAAATCACTTCCGCCTTTACCACCACCGATAGGAAGATTTGTTAATGCATTTTTAAATGTTTGTTCAAAGCCTAAGAAGCGTAAAATACTTTCGTTAACCGTTGGGTGGAAGCGAATCCCGCCCTTGTATGGTCCTAGGGTAGAGTTATATTGAACACGCCAGCCTAAATTTACACGCCAATTACCGGCATCATCTTCCCACGGCACTCTAAATTGAATGACACGTTCTGGTTCAGCAATTAATTCTAAGATATTATATTTTTCAATTTCTGGATGTTCATTGACATAAATAGCTAATGTTGAAAAGAATTCGGAGACAGCCTGGATATACTCAGGCTTTTCACTATGTTTTTCTTTAATCATTTCTAACACTTGAGTGATATATTTATTTGAGGTCATTTGAATACTCCCTTTCTAAAACGATATATTTCAAATAATACCATAAAAGATGAAAGAAGTTTGCTGTTTTCCAAGAGTAAACGTACTCATTTTGAAATCAGCAAAAGAAATCTCTAAGAATTTTTAGTAGCTCGCATCAATATGATACAATAAGGAGAGTAAATGACTGCCTGATTTAATTATGAGAAAAGTTAGGAGCAATTAGGATGAAAGTTGCGATTCAAAATAATGACAAAGAAATTTCAGTAAAGGTTGCGAAAGAGTTAGAAGCAAGACTTCGAAAAGAGAATATTGATATAAATGCCGTCTCACCTGATATATTAATAACAATTGGGGGCGACGGGACACTCCTGTCAGCATTTCATCGTTTTGCCCATCAATTGGACACGATTCGTTTTATCGGGGTACATACAGGCCACTTAGGATTTTATACAGACTGGCGGGAATATGAATTAGAAGAGCTAGTTGAAAGTATAAAAGATGATGATGGACAGTATATTGAGTATCCTTTATTGGATGTAAATTTAAGATACGGTGGAGAGCGCCAAGATAATAATTTTATCGCTTTGAATGAGGCAACCATTCAAAAGGTGGGTGGAACTTTAGTGAGTGATGTCTTTATAAATGAGCAGATTTTTGAGCGTTTTCGTGGGGATGGGCTTTGTGTGGCAACACCAACAGGATCAACGGGTTACAATAAGTCCGTGGGTGGAGCTGTGATGCATCCTGAGTTAAAGGCACTACAAATGACAGAGATTGCCTCAATCAACAATCAATTATATCGCACACTTAGTTCACCGTTAGTGATTACTGAGCGTGAAGAAATTATTTTAGATTTGACCAAAGCACAAGATGTCTTAATCACATTTGATAATATTACAATGAATGAAGCGGATGTAAAGTCGGTACGATTAAAAATCGCGGATGAAAAAATTCGTTTTGCACGTTATCGCCACACCCATTTCTGGGATCGTGTGAGGAATGCATTTATTGGAGAGATTTATTAATGTCAGTAAAATGGACTGTTGGTTTAGAAGACCCAAAACATTTAAGAGAGTTTTTAAGGTCCAAGGGGATTTCACGTCGCATCATTGGACGAACCAAATTTCATGGTGGTTCTTTTGAAGTGAATGGAACTGAAGTGTGGGTACGGGAAGAATTGAAAATAGGGGATCAAGTAAAATTAAACTTACCTATCCAAGAAGAAAACGAAAGTTTAGAAGCTTCTAATAAAAAGTTAGACATCATATATGAAGATGAACAGTATTTAATTATCAATAAGCCCGTGGACGTGTTGTCGGTTCCTTCACCGGTGCATCGAGCAGATACGATTGCGAATCGGGTGAAAGGCTATTTTTTAGCGAATAACTATCGACATCAAGTGGTTCATATTGTAACGCGTTTAGATCGCTATACAAGTGGTGTAATGATTATTGCGAAAAACACCTTAGCTCATTCGATGATGGGAAAATTACTCGAAGAACAAAAGCTTGATAAATATTATGAAGCAATTGTTGAGGGTCACTTTGAAGACAAAGAAGGGTTCATAACAACGCCGATAGCCCGTTCGCCCGATTCAATTATCGAGCGCGTGGTTTCTGCTGAAGGCAAACCTTCAATTACTGAGTATAAAGTAATCAAAGAACTACCAAACAACTTGTCTCATTTGTATTTAGCCTTACACACGGGGCGGACACACCAGATTAGAGTCCACATGTCACATATCGGACATCCTTTAGTTGGGGATGACTTGTATGGAGGGTCAATTGATTTATTGGGACGACAAGCTTTGCATTGTGCAAAGTGTGTCTTTGAACATCCTTTTACAAAGGAAGAATTATCTTTTGAAGCCCCATTACCTGAAGATATGAGAAAGATTGTCGAAATAGCTAATAAAAAAGAGTGAAAAACGAATAGTTTGAACATGGAGTGGAGACCTTGGCGAAAAGAAAAAGACTGACAAAAAAACAAAGGAAACGACGCAATCATTGGTTGGCAGCTCTGTTTATAGGGCTTTTGATTTTTATAAGTGGTTATATTGCTGGTCATCAAGATCTTGATTTCAGCCAAGTTCAACAGAAGTTAGATGCAGCAAAAAGCAAAATAGAAACACAACTGAAAGATTTTGAACTAGCTGAAAAAACGGAGAAAATAAAACCAGCTAAAGTAGCGGTTGGCATGAGTGAGATCCATCTATTCGATGTAGGACAAGGGGCTTCAGTGTTGCTTGTTGCTAAAGACGGTTCAAATGTTTTAATTGATACCGGACGTTATGATGACTCTGAAAAGAAAATTATTTCTTATTTAGATAAGGAAATTGGCTTAGGCGGTGCAATCGACTTGCTAATTTTTTCTCATAACGATTCAGATCATATTGGCCATGGCGATTTGGTGCTTGAATATTTTGATGTCCAAGAAGTGTGGATGAATGGGGTGGACCATACAACCAAAGTTTATTCAGCATTATTAGATCGTTTACTCGTGTCGAATGCAGAGTATAAA
>CAYROB010000119.1:2067-4647 GCA_964425775.1 uncultured Carnobacteriaceae bacterium | reverse complement strand
CAAAGAACTTACCACAAAACTTTAAAGAGTTCTGTGCGAAAGTATCTATCGAAACAAGTGCAATTCAGTATGAAAATGATGATATTATGCGTCCAACATACGGTGATGACTACGGAATCGCATGTTGTGTGTCAGCAATGGAAATTGGTAAGCAGATGCAGTTCTTTGGTGCACGTGCTAACCTAGCTAAAGTATTACTTTACGCAATCAACGGTGGGGTAGACGAAGTTTCTAAAGCACAAGTTGCTCCAGCTTACGCACCAATTACTTCAGAATATTTAGACTATGACGAAGTAATGGAAAAGTATGAAACAATGGTTGCATGGGTTGCAGAATTATACCTCAACACATTAAACGTCATTCACTTCATGCACGATAAGTACAGTTATGAAAGTTCAATGATGGCATTACATGATCCTGAAGTATTACGTACAATGGCTACAGGTATTGCAGGATTCTCAGTAACAGCCGATGCACTTTCAGCAATTAAATACGCCAAAGTAAGAACAATCCGTGATGAAGATGGATTAGTTGTTGACTATGAAATTGAAGGAGACTTCCCTAAATACGGTAATAACGATGACCGTGTTGATGATATTGCGATCGAACTATTAGAGCACTTCATGAATGAAGTCAAGAAGCACAAAGCATACCGTGATTCAGTTCACACAACGTCAATCTTAACAATCACATCAAACGTTGTATACGGTAAGAAAACAGGAAACACACCAGATGGACGTCGTGCCGGTGAGCCATTTGCTCCAGGAGCGAACCCACTACACGGACGAGATGACCACGGTGCTTTAGCAAGTCTAAACTCAGTAGCAAAAATACCTTATGAGTTTGCACAAGATGGAATCTCAAACACATTCTCTGTTGTACCAAGTGCATTAGGTAAGTCATTAGAATCACAAATGACAAACCTAGCAAACATGTTAGACGGATACGTTACAAAAGGTGGACACCACTTGAACGTTAACGCATTAAACCGTGACACATTAGTAGACGCAATGGAGAACCCAGCAGAATATCCACAATTAACAATTCGTGTATCTGGATATGCTGTAAACTTTGTTAAACTAACACGTGAGCAACAAATGGATGTAATTAGTCGTACATTCCACGATAGTCTATAATTAAAAAAATAAAAGATCAGTATAAGGATGGTTATAAAATGACAGAAGAAAACTTAGGTTACGTGCACTCGATTGAAACATTTGGAACGGTAGATGGACCAGGTGTCCGTTTTGTAGTATTCATGCAAGGATGTCGATTGAGATGTGCCTTCTGTCATAATCCTGATACTTGGGATATGGGCGGTGGAACACCGTACACAGCAAAGGAAATCGTTGATCAAGCAGAAGACTATAGAGACTATTGGGGAGAAAGTGGTGGAATTACATTAAGTGGGGGAGAACCCCTCTTGCAAATGGATTTCGTCCTTGAAGTCTGTAAGTTAGCCAAAGAACGTGGCATTCATACTGCGATTGACACTTGTGGAGCACCATTCACGAAAGAAGAACCTTTTTACAGTGTATATGATGAATTAATGGAATATACAGATTTAATCTTAATGGACATCAAACACATTAATAATGAATTTCATATTGGTTACACACAAGCTGAAAACACGAGTATCCTTGCAATGGCGCGTGATTTAGCTGAAAGAAAAATGCCAATGTGGATCAGACATGTGCTTGTTCCAGAACATTCAGATTTTGATGAAGATTTACATGCATTGAGTAACTTTATTCAATCACTTGGATCAGCAGTCAAGAATGTTGAAGTGTTACCGTACCATGAATTAGGTGTTTATAAATATGAAGAACTAGGCATACCGTATCCTCTAGAAGGGATTAACCCACCAACTGAAGATCGGGTAGAGAATGCCAACCGTATTCTTAAAACAGATAAATATACGGATAAATCATAAGATAATTTAATCAAACAAGAAAGTCCTAAACCAGTGAAAACTTAGGGCTTTTTTGTATTTTTACCGTATGAAAAATAAATTTAAGGAGTATGAAATGAAAAAATATAGATGTCGTCGGAAAAAATGTAATGGTTTAGACGAAGAAAACGAGCTGGGGTCTTTCGGACTCGCTGAAATGGAGTTTACTTTAGATAAAAAAGTTCAAAAAGAAATTACTAAATATATGAAAGAATCAGTGATGGGTTACTCTCAAGCACCCGAAAGCTACTATGAAACGATCGGAAACTGGATGCGAAGAGATTATAATCCAAATGTAAAGAATGAAAATATTGTGATCACTTCAGGGGTTATTCCAGCTATTAAGACGTTGATTAAGCTTCGAACAAAGCCAGGGAAGAAAGTACTGATACTTACACCGTCTTACAACAATTTTTATACAGCTATCAACGATACTGGGCGAATCGTCGAAGAATTTGAGATGGATTATGATGTAGGTAGCTACAGTATTGATTTTAACAAATTAGAGCAGTCATTGAGTGATGATTCAGTAGAAATGATGATTATTTGTAATCCACATAATCCAATCGGTCGTTTATTAACATATGAAGAACTAGAGACAATGATCAGTCTTTGTGAAAAGCATGATG
>CAYROB010000119.1:0-2057 GCA_964425775.1 uncultured Carnobacteriaceae bacterium | reverse complement strand
CTCTGATGAAATTCATGCAGATTTGATTTTTGATGGAACTGATTTCAACAGTGCCTTAGACTTTAACTTAAAGATTCCCGTCTGTACATCAGGTTCTAAAACATTTAACATAGCCGGTTTTACAACATCGAATATTTTGATTGTTGACGAAGATCTTTGTGCCGAATTTACTGACTATATTAACCGAAATAATTTAGCAGGAAACAGTGCAATTGGCTTGTTTGGGACTGAAATGTCTTACAAATTGAGTGAAGATTGGCTAGCCGATAAATTAGCTATTATTCAAAGAAATGTTCAGTTGGTGAATGAGGCTCTTGCAGACACCGAAGTGATTGTTACTGAGCAGAACGCTACATATCTAATGTGGTTGAACTTTAATTATTATTTAGAAAAAGATCCTGAGTTATTTAATCGCCTCGAAGAGAATGGGATATGCTTTAGTGAGGGCACAATGTATGGACAAGCAGGTAAAGGTTTTGCACGAGTGAATGTAGCTACCGAAACAGAATGTGTCCGTAAGATGATCGATCGACTTGTTAGAATCTTAGATGAAACAGTCTGATGCATAATTGAATAGAGCGCCAATAGTTTTACATAAAACATTGTGATTGCATTATTAGATTTAAATGAGTACAATGTTAGTACTGTAATTTTAATTTAACTAATGAAAGAAGGTTTTTATAATGCGAAATCACAAGAGGTACGGAAAATTATTAGGTGCTATTTTCTTATCATTTATCTTCATGCTGGCATCAATAAAACAAGTTCAGGCAGAAGAGCCCGAAAAATATATTATTGGAACAGATACAACGTTTGCTCCATTTGAATTCGAAAATGAAGAGGGAGAGTTTGTTGGAATTGACATGGATATTTTATCTGCGATTTCAAGAGACCAAGGATTTGAATATGAACTACGTATTCTAGGTTTCAATGCTGCGGTTCAAGCATTAGAAGGGAATCAAGTTGATGCAGTAATCGCCGGAATGAGTATAACACCCGAGCGAGAAAATTCTTTTGATTTCTCTGAACCTTATTTTTCAGCAGGTTCACAATTTGCTGTTCCGGCAGATAGTCAGATTGAGTCATTAGAGGACCTAAATGGAAAAAAGGTTGCGGTAAAAACAGGGACAACCGGTTATGATGTAGCAGAAAGTCTGTCCGGAAAATACGGCTTTACGCTTGCTCCGTTTGAAGATTCGGTAAATATGTATGAAGATATGAATGCAGGCAACTCAGATGCTGTAATTGAGGATTATCCAGTTATGTTATATGCTAATGCAACTGGTCGAGTAGACTTGAAGTTTATTGGCGAGCAAGAAGCAATCGCGGAGTTTGGTTTTGCGGTTAGCAAAGATGCAAATGCCGAATTGCTGCAGATGTTTAATGAGGGATTAATCAATATCCGTGCATCAGGTGAGTATGAAGAGATTATCGCACGTTATCTAGGGGAAGAAGCGTTAGATGCCCAGGCAGAAAACCAAGGTATTTTTGGCCAATTTATGAGTAACAGTAGACCTCTGCTTAATGGACTTTGGCAGACTACTTGGTTAGCCTTTGTGTCTTTCTTTATTGCTTTATTCTTTGGAGTCATTATCGGGCTCATGCGTACGAGTGGTGTTTAACGTACTGGCTCAAATCTATATTGATATTATGCGAGGCAGTCCGTTAATTATTTTAGCATTCTTTATTTACTTTGGTATTCCACAAATGACTGGCCTAAAATTTGGTGCGAATGTTGCTGGGATTATCACGCTGAGTTTGAACGCCACAGCTTATATTGCTGAAATTGTTCGGGGCGGGATCCAAGCGGTCGATCCTGGTCAATTAGAAGCGGGAAAGTCACTTGGGCTACCTAACAGTATAACAATGCGTAAAATTATCTTGCCTCAAGCGGCACGTATTTCAATGCCTTCTTTAATCAACCAGTTTGTAATCACTTTGAAAGACACCTCAATTTTATCGGTTATCGGGATTGCTGAGTTGACTCAAACAGGTAAGATTATTATTGCACGAACGTATCAGTCAGGCAGTATCTGGTTAATTATTGGTTTAATGTA
>CAYROB010000118.1:2068-4777 GCA_964425775.1 uncultured Carnobacteriaceae bacterium | reverse complement strand
CTGGGCGCACATGAAAAAAGCCTCTACTCTTTAAGTAGAGCCTCAGCTTTCATGGTTTCACATTATCCATACCAATCATTGGATCAATCGTAAATTTTTCAACCAATTTTGAAGTAAGGATAAAATTTTCAATGGTTGGCTTTTGAATATCCTCTTGCTTTGATTTCTTCTCAAGCTCACCACTTAATTCTTCTGTTTCTTCAACTTTTTCTTTTTCACTCTTAGGAAAAGCAGGTGTTATTTGCCCACTTTGTAGACGATCTTTTAATAACGTTCTTCTAAGATTTTGTTGGGATTGAATGCTTCGAACAAAAGCCTCGGGTTCACCGACAAGCGATAAAGATTTACTGGCACGAGTAATCGCCGTGTACAGCAAATCTTTTTTCAACATCCGGCCGTAACTCGAAACAAGCGGTAGAATAACAATGTCATACTCACTACCTTGTGCTTTATGAATGGAACAACAATAGGCCAATGTAATTTTGTTCCAACTTGACCGTAAATAATTTACCTCGTCTGTATCAAAAGCGACAGTAATCTCATCTGTTTTAAACTCAGAATTCTTGGCTTTAGTAATACTCACAATTACCCCAATATCCCCGTTAAACACATTATTTTCTGGATCGTTTTGCAATTGGAGTACTTTATCCCCAATTCGATAAACTGTATCAATATACTTTACTTCAGTTCGTGTCCCATCATTTGGGTTGAAGATATCTTGTAATCGTTCATTTAACACATTTATTCCCGCTGCTCCGCGATACATCGGGGCTAGTACTTGGATATCATTGGACGTATAGCCGCGTTCAATCGCTTTTGAAACAATAGTCTCAATGACTGATACAACATTGTTTGTGCGAGCTGGAAAAAAGTTTCGGTCCGCTTTGCGATTCAACAAATCAGCTGGTAGGCGGTCATTTTTAATTTCATGGGAAAGTTGAATGATACTTGAATCATCTTCTTGACGATAAATTTCAACCAATTGTTTTTGTGGGATGATTTCAGATTCAATCAAATCGCGAAAGACTTGACCGGGACCAACAGATGGCAACTGATCTTCATCTCCAACTAAAATGACTTTCATGCCTGCTGGGATCGATTGGAAAAGCTGATTGCCCAGGAAAGTGTCCACCATCGACATTTCATCGATAATTAATAAATCACCATCTAAGGTATACTCACTATCATTTAACAAATCTTCTTCATCCGCTGTTAAGCCAAGCATGCGATGAATCGTTGATGCTGGTAATCCCGTTGTTTCTTTCATTCGTTTAGCCGCTCGCCCTGTTGGCGCTGCCAGTAAAATTGGAAATGAGCTATCTTTATAGGAATAAGGATCTAATGATAAATCATTTAATTCTGCAAAAAGATGTACAATTCCTTCTAGAACAGTTGTTTTCCCCGTTCCTGGTCCCCCTGTTAAAATAAAGATAGGAGATTCTAGCGCACTTTTTATCGCTTCTTTTTGCGATTCTCCGTATTCAATTCCTAGATTTTTCTCTAAGGCTTTAATTTTTTTGGAAAAAACTTTGTCTGAAACTTTGTCTGCTTTTTCTAAAAGTAATTCATCAATCGAGCTGACAATACTCCACTCAGCATAATGCAACGCTGCTAGTGAGTAACGTCCTTCTTCTTCGTAGAGCAAACTATCTTCAATCAATTGCTCTAAATTCATTTCAATTAATTCATAATCAATTAAAAATGGTTGACTGCGTTCAAGTTCAGCGATACTTTCATTCACTAAATAGTCTTTTAAGGCATAGGTGTCTCCGGCATTATATGAGAGGGTATATAAAACATGTAAAATCCCTGCTTGAATTCTTTGTGGGTCATCAGGTGATATGTCTAGATGTTCCGCAATCATATCTGCGCGTTTAAAGCCCATTCCTTCAATATCTTGGATCAACTGATACGGATTCTCACGAATCACTTCATTTGTTCGTTCTTCATATTTTCCATAAATTCGAAAAGCCAAAGCATTCGATATCCCAAATTTATTTAATTCTAAAATAACTTTTTGCATGCCATATTCAGTTGCTAAGACTTCTTTAATTGTTTCCTTTTGCTTTTGACTTAATTCGGGGACCTGATCTAATACTGTGGGATCGGCAACAATTGAATCAATTACATCTACACCTAAACGATCAACGATCCGCTCCGCTGACTTAACTCCGATTCCTTTAAATGAATCTCCAGATAAATAACTCACTAAAGCTTTTGATGAAGTTGGTTGACTCATCTCATAGCGAGTTGCTGCAAATTGAACCCCATATTTTGGGTGATTCGTTAAACTCCCAAAAAATTGATAAGAGCCACCTTCTTGAATGCGCCCAAAATTTCCAGTAATCACAATATTATTTTCAGTATGATCGGCATTTGTTTCTTCTACTTCTACTAAAATTACTTTATAGTAATTTGATGCATTGGAGAAATAAATGGCCTGTACTTCACCTAGTATGTACAACTCTTCTGTTTGATTTAAATGATTTGGTAAATTTTCCAATAAAGTTCTCCTCCAATTATTTCTCAATCTCATTCCTTATATTAACGCAGAACACTTGATTTTTAAAGCATAATAAGAAAAAGTCGCCACCTTCATTCAGATGACGACCGCAATTCTTATTTTTTATTTAAACATATTGTAATTTTTTGTCGTTACTGTAAGCTGCATCAATCGTACCGCCACCAATACACTCATCTCCATCATAA
>CAYROB010000118.1:0-2058 GCA_964425775.1 uncultured Carnobacteriaceae bacterium | reverse complement strand
TGTCCTGGAGTAACTGCTCGAGCTGGCTCGTCAAATACAATTTTAGCTTTTTTGCGACTTTCGTCAAAGTGAACAGTTACATCTACTGCTTTTTGACGGTAGCGGAATTGTGCTTTTGTTTTAAGCACAGCTGGTTTTTCATCATCATTTGTAAAGTAAAAATCAGATGCCTCTAAACTGGTTGCGTAAAGGTGGTCATTTTCATAACCTTGACCAACATAAAGAACATTCTTCTCTAAGTCTTTACCGATTACAAACCATGGATCATCCGACCCATCTTTACTACCACCAATACCTAGACCTCTTCTCTGTCCAATTGTGTAGTACATTAATCCATCATGTTCACCCATTACATCCCCATCAAAGGTACGCATTTCACCTTTTTGGGCCGGTAGAAAGTTCATTAAGAATTCTTTAAAGTCTTTTTCACCAATAAAGCAAATTCCTGTAGAATCTTTTTTCTTAGCCGTTGCAAGATTTGCTTCTTCAGCAATTTCACGCACTTTATCTTTTTGAAGTTCTCCTAGAGGAAACATTGTTTTTGAAAGCTGTTCTTGTGACAATTGATTTAAGAAGTAGGATTGATCCTTGCTGTCATCAACACCTCTTAACAAATGAACTTGTCCATCTTCATCGCGACTTATGCGTGCATAATGACCAGTTGCCACATAATCAGCGCCTAATTCCATCGCATAATCAAGGAACGCTTTAAACTTTATTTCTTTATTACACATCACATCTGGATTCGGTGTGCGTCCTTTTTTATACTCTTCCAAAAAGTAGCTAAACACTTTATCCCAATATTCTTTCTCAAAATTAACTGAGTAATACGGAATACCAAGCTGATCTGCTACTAA
The DNA here is from genome assembly GCA_964425775.1 of uncultured Carnobacteriaceae bacterium. Lineage (GTDB taxonomy): Bacteria > Bacillota > Bacilli > Lactobacillales > Carnobacteriaceae_A > Atopostipes. The sequence continues at coordinate 1,201 of CAYROB010000118.1, read as the reverse complement.
TGCTACATCTTTATAATCCTCTGTTGAAGAACAAAAACCACTCTCATCCGAGTCATCCCAGTTTTTCATGAAGATTCCCACGACATCATAACCTTGTTCTTTCAACAAGAGCGCCGTTACTGAGGAGTCTACTCCTCCACTCATTCCCACAACAACACGTGTTTCTGAATTGTCTTTCATGTTTTATCACCATCATTTCTTAGATTTTTTCTTGCAAGCAAGAAAATAGATTGAAAATCTAATCGACTTGAAGGTTCGAAATTTCCAATACCTTGAATTATAGGCTTTTTTGCCTTAAAATGCAAACCTATAACCTTAGATTCTTTGCTGTTTTAGCAATTAAAAACTGTCTAGATTACTAGTAGCTAATATCAGCTAAATCATTGTGCTTTTGGGAATATCCAAGGCGGTAAATCTAGCCCTTTTTGCACAAACTCATAAATCTCTTGTTGTTTTTCTAGTGAAAAATGCTCAAACCCTGGAAGTTCTTGCTGATTATTTATATTTTCTTTGTGTGCCCATCCTAGCTCTTGTCCTAGCTTCAATAAAGTAAATCCATTTTCAATTGCCTTAGTGATTTTTCCAGCAATTGTTTTTTCTGGATGATTCAATCGGTCAAGCGCTCGATCTACAACCTCAGAATAGCTTTCCTCTAATCCTAATTGTTCAATTACTCTTTGCATTTCACCTAGCAACCAGATTCCCTCATCATACTGAATCGTTTTTGAAAAAGGATGTTCTTCTGCCACCAGCTTCTTTAGCTTCTTTAGCTTTTTTCCTTTCTCTGTTTCTGCTGAATTCGCTTTTTTAGCTATTGAAACCATCGTCAAGAAATAAAGATGTACAAACTGCAAAGTCGCCTCATCTATTCCCGATGAGTGATAAGGATTATTATCAAATGATCGTATTTCAACATACTGAATGCCCTCCCCCAATGATGTGATTGAATCTTGAGTAAAGCCTCGTAGTCTTATGTCCCCATAAAACTCTCGTACTTCCTTTAATAACCCTTTATTTACAGCTGTAGTTAAATCTTCTATATAATTTTCGATAGAGTCATACCGTGCACCGATTTCCGGTCGATTAATAAAACCATATTGACTATTTCTTAAGCTACGCATCGGTGCAGTCGGAAGTTTTTGATCTTCAAAAAAAGGACACTCAAAAAAATTATCTTCTGCAAGTGGGCTTGCACCAAATA
>CAYROB010000117.1:812-4793 GCA_964425775.1 uncultured Carnobacteriaceae bacterium | reverse complement strand
TTCACCCCCTACTGTATCCATACAGAAGGGGTACTCTTTCTAGAGGTCATAGAAATCAACTGTATATTAAATAAGCAGCAATATGTGTCATTTATTCCCTTATTATTTAACCTTTTACTATGTATTCAATTAATACATAGCGAATTTCATCGTAGGTAATTTCATCCGCTAAGAATTCCTTCACTGGCTTCATCGCGTCTGTCCCTACTTTTTGAAAAGCTTCTTTTATCAATTCCTTTCGAGAATGAGGAACATCCGCCTCAAAATCTTCCAACTCTCCTTCTTCAGCAGCTTGTGTTAAATGGTTAAGAATGGTTGTTTCAGTCAAACCTCGTTCAAGCGCAATCTCATATGGTGTAAGGCCTTGTTCTGCGTATTCAGCACTTTTCAGGTGACTCGAAGTTGTGCTTGTGTAGACGTTAAACTGATCATTCTGTGGCTCAAAATTATTACTTTCTAGTTTATTCTTCTTTTCAGATAATGCCTTTTGAATGACAGGTAAAAATTGACCTGCATATTTATCTGCCTTGACAGGCCCTACTCCTTCAACTGATAGAAATTCGTCCTCATCTTTTGGTAACTTGCTTACCATGTCTTCCAAAGATTTATTAGAAAAAATAATATAAGCCGGTACGCCTTCTGCTTGAGCCAGTAGCTTTCGAACCTCTCTTAGTTCTTTAAATAAATCATGATCGATATGACTTGATACAGGACGAGTTTTCGAAGAGGCAATTTCTTTATAGGAACGCTCTTTTATCGCTAATGAAGTTTCACCAACTAGGAGGCTCTTTGCCGGTGAGGCTACGCGTAGCCCCCGGTATTCAGTAACATCAATGTAACGATGAGCAGCTAATGCAGATATAATATCTCTAATTTGTTGGACAGAATAACTCTTCATTAAGCCATAAGTACTGATTTTATTAAATTTATTTTCAAGAACTCGCTGATTTTGACTTCCACGGAGGACATCAACAATCATTGTCATACCAAAATGGTGTTTCATTCGTACCATACTTGATAAAATCATCTGAGCCTCTCTGGTTACATCCACTATTTCGACTTCACCCAAACAACTTGAACAATTTCCACAAGGTTTGAATACATTTTCACCAAAGTATTGCAAAATATAATTTCTTAAACAACCTGTAAAGTTTGCATATTGAATCATTGTTTCTAGACGCTCTTCTGAGAGTTGATCGGAACTTTGTGCAATTAAATACTTGTTGGTCATAATATCTTGTGAATGATAGAGAAGAATGGCCTCAGCTTCTAATGAGTCTCGGCCAGCACGTCCTGCTTCTTGATAATAGCTTTCTAAATCTTTTGGTAAATTATAATGAATAACCTTTCGGACATCCGTTTTATCAATACCCATACCAAAAGCATTGGTGGCTACGATTAAATTTGTGTGATCATTTATAAAATCATTTTGAGCTTGTGCTCTCTCTTCCTGTGCCATCCCCGCATGGTACTTACTTATAGAGTAGCCTTTATTTTGTAAATCTTCATGTAGCTTGTCTACTTGTTTCCGAGTGCTGGCATAAATAATGATAGCTTCTTCGTGATTAATTAGTTGTTGCAAAATAGAGTTACGGTTCGATGGTTCTAATACCGTAAATTTTATATTTGGTCGGTCAAATGAATTAATAAAGACTGCAGGTTGCTTTAATTCCAGTTGTTTAACAATATCTTCTTGGACTAACCTAGTAGCTGTAGCTGTAAAACTAGCAAGGATAGGTCGTGTTGATAGTTGATTAACAAAATGATTTATTTTACGATAACTTGGCCGAAAGTCAAAGCCCCATTGCGAAACACAGTGCGCTTCATCAATGGCAAATAATGAAATCGTCTGTTGGCTAATAAATGAAGCAAAACCATCATTGTCTAACCGTTCAGGTGCGACATATAAAAGTTTCAAACTGCCTTGCCTTAATTGTTGCATAACATCTTGAAATTCCAGATTAGAAATCGTCGAATTTAAATAAGCAGCGGGAATACCAAGTTGAGTCAATGTATCGACTTGGTCTTTCATTAAAGAGATTAAGGGGGATATGACAATCGTCAATCCTGGGAGCATTAAGGCAGATAATTGATAACAAATTGACTTCCCCCCGCCAGTGGGCAAGACACCCAAAGTATCCCGACCGGATAAGATAGTTTCAATAATATCTTTTTGTCCAGGTCGAAAAGATGAATACCCAAAATGTTGTTGTAATGTCGACTCTAATTGCACAATACGCTCTCCTTTTCATTACAGTTCTCATGATTTCCGCTTGAAATGATATAACTCATCTTATCACAAATTTAAGGTTTAGTCGGATAACATAGTCAATAAATTTAATTTGCTCGAATAGTCTAACCCTTTTATAAAAGAAAGCTTTTTCATAGAAAAATAGAACGCTAAAATCATGATTAATTTTAGCGTTCTATTCCATAAGAACAAGGAATGTTCCTATTTTTTAAGTTGTTTTTATATTTTGTAAAATATTTATTTTAATTTAACTTCTACATCATAAGCGCGCTCTTGTTTCTTAAATAAGTACTCTCCATTACGCACTGATGCTAAACATTCTACACGATTACGTTGTGCTTCAAATTCATTTGGAGCATCAAGCACGATAAAGTTTGCTGGCTTGCCTTCTTCTAAACCATATTCTTCTTCAATCTTCATCAGTTTTGCACCATTATAAGTGACTAAGTCAAAGTTACGTGGAAAATCTTCTTCACGCATTAATTGAGTTGCATGGATACCATTATCTAGAATATTCATTAAGTTACCATTTCCAGCTGGATACCATAAGTCAACAATTGAATCTTGACCAAATGCGACGTTAATGCCATGATCAACAAATTCTTTAACTCTTGTCAAACCACGACGTTTTGGATAGGTATCTTGACGACCTTGTAAGAATAAGTTCTCAGTTGGACAAGCAACAAAGTTCAAGCCAGATTGACGGAATAAGCCCATCATACGGAATGCATATGAATCGTCTGCTGAACCAAATGATGAAGTATGACTTGCTGTAGTCAAGTCGCCACGCCCTACCATCATTGCTTCAGCATTTAAAGCTTCTACAAACCGAGCGTGTGTATCATCCGTTTCATCACAGTGAACATCAATTAACTTGTCATACTTAACCGCTAAGCGAACAATTTCTTTAACTGATTTTTCACCAAGATCACGTGACCATTCGTTATGTGGAATACCTCCAACAACGTCTGCTCCTAATTGAAGTGCCTCTTCAACTAAGTCACGACCTGTTTTTCCTTCTTCTTCAAATGAGTACATACCGTTTTGTGGGAAAGCTACCACTTGAATTGTTACTTTGTCTTTTAGTTCGTCTCGAACTTCAAGAGCTGCTTTAATACCTGTTAAGTTTGGATCTGTACAGTCTGTTTGGGCACGGATATATTGTGTTCCGTAACCTACAACATCATTGATCGCTGCATACATGCGCTCTTTCATTTCTTCTTTTGTTGTCCCTTTTTTAAAATCATTCCAAATATCAATCGCTTCAAAAAGTGTACCCGACTCGTTTTTAGCTTCGTCTGTTTGCCCTGTCATGTAGTAATCTAAGTGTATATGAGAATCTACATATGGAGGCAACACTAAGCGCCCACCTAAATCGATGACTTCATCAGCATCACCTAAATTATTACCAATGGCTTTAAATTTTCCATCTTCAACTAAGATTTCAGTTACATCATCATGTTTGTAAATTTTTGCATTAATAAACTTCTTCATTTATGTTCCTCCCAATTGTTTTTTCAGGTTCTTGATTCATTATATAAATTGATGCTAACATTAAAATAATTCCTAGAACACCAACCCAGTTCATCGATTCGTTAAACATAACGACACCTAACAATGTGGCAACAATTACCTCTACTGAAGAGATTACTGGTGCTTTTGAAGCATCGATGTTCATTGACATCCCTTTCAAATAGAACAGGTTTGCCATTGCGCCTGTAACAACCGCA
>CAYROB010000117.1:0-802 GCA_964425775.1 uncultured Carnobacteriaceae bacterium | reverse complement strand
GCGACGTTCTTTGCTGACCAAGGTTGTGAAAAAATACCTTGCGTGATTGTAGAAAACAGCAACATATAAAAAGTCATTGTTAAAGGATCTTCTGAGTCTCCAGAAATTTTAGCCATAATCGTATTGGATGCATGTAAAAATGCCGCTGTAAAACCTAAGACAACGCCAAACGGTTCGACATTTAATTTTGAAAAATTACCTAAAGTAACCATTAAAAAAACCCCGCTTAAGTTCATTGCCAAGGCTAAGTAGTTATTCGCATGTAACTTTTCTTTAAAGACGATCATCGACAAAATTGCCGCAAACACCGGTGCCGTATAAAGTACGACTGCAGCCGTTGATAGACCTACCGTTGCTATACTGGTATCATAAGCCATTTTGAAGAATCCTTTTGTCACAACCCCCATAACTAAGGCAAAAAGTAATCCTTGCATTGAAACTTTAAACCCTTTAAAACCTTTCGTTAATAAAATGGCTACTGCTATTATAGGTAGAGCAAATACGTGACCCGTAAAGCCCGTTAGTAAGGAAGATGCCCCCATTTGGGTCATATTGGTAATGTATATACCACCCGTCCCCCACCCTGCACCGGCTAAGAACACTAATAAATAACCAAAATTTATTTTACTTTTAATCTTACCCATCCCATCACCACCTTCTCTATAAAATTCACTTTGTGAATTTACCTGTTAAATAGTTCCACAGACACTCACAAATACTATGATAACAGCATTTAAATAATAGTCAAACTAACATTAAATATCACAAAGTTGAAATGTATTTTTAAATTTTTTATAAAAAA
>CAYROB010000116.1:0-4807 GCA_964425775.1 uncultured Carnobacteriaceae bacterium | reverse complement strand
GGCGGACTGTAAATCCGCTCCCTCAGGGTTCGGCAGTTCGAATCTGCCCCCCTCCACCATTTTATTGGGCTATAGCCAAGCGGTAAGGCAACGGGTTTTGGTCCCGTCATTCCCTAGGTTCGAATCCTAGCAGCCCAGTATATTTTGTTGATCGCGGCGCGGTAGCCAAGTGGTAAGGCCGAGGTCTGCAACACCTCTATTCACCGGTTCAAATCCGGTCCGTGCCTTTTATGGTTAGCTTTATGCGTTTTTGCTCAAATATTTTGCCGGTGTGGCGGAATTGGCAGACGCGCTGGATTCAAAATCCAGTGTCCTTTGCGGACGTGTCGGTTCGATCCCGACCATCGGTATAAAAAATAATATTTTACGTAAAACACCTGACAGTGATGTTGGGTGTTTTTTTGTTATTATGAAAGTCTGCGCTAATACCCACGTGCTAAAGGTCTTTTTAAGTGATACTGAAAAGAATGAGCAATTAACAACAGATTTTTTGTGTTAGCGCTTTCTTTATGCTGCACTCCTCTATGCAGTTAAAAAATATAATGTAGTGAAAGGACGAATAGATATTGAAAAACTTTAAGAATTTATTCGCTGGCTTGTTGGCGCTGTCACTTGCTTTACCAGGAACAGTTGAAGCAGCACCGGCGGAAGTAAAAGATACAGGAAGAGATCCTGTTGAGCGTCTTTCTGGAAGTGACCGTACGCAAACGGCAATTGAAATTAGTAAGAAAGCTTTTGCAGATAATTCAGCCGATTCTGTTGTTTTAGTTGGCTACCACGGAGAAGTGGATGCATTAGCTGGAACATTACTGGCGGATGATCAAGGAGCACCGGTCTTAATTGCGGGCGCAAAAGAATTGTCGAAAGATGTTCAGGCAGAAATCGCACGTTTAGGTGCTAAAAATGTATATATTTTAGGTGGAGAAGCAGCAGTTCATTCAACAATTGAGAAAGAATTGAAAGAGCTAGACTTAACTGTTGAGCGAATTTCGGGTTTAAACCGTGCTGATACGGCGGCCAAAGTTGCGAAAAAAGTAAAAGGCAAAACGGCCGATAAGATCTTTTTAGCATCGGGAGAAGACGGACATTTAGCAGATGGTTTAGCGATTGCGCCAGTCTCAGGGAAAGAAAACATACCTGTTTTGCTGACAGATAATGCCACAAGATTATCGAAAGAAACATTAGAAGCTATCGAGACATTAGGTGTTAAAGAAATTGAATTTGTTGGTGGCGAGACAGTCATTAGTGACAGCATCAAGGATGATTTTTCAACAATGACCTTCGACCGTGTATTTGGATCAAACCGCGAAAATACAGCAATCGAAATAGCCAGCAAGTACTTTACGGATTCAAGCCAAGCAATTATTAGCTATGGCTGGGAGTCAGCGGACGCACTGGCAGGTGCATATTTAGGCGCAAAAGAGAAGGCACCAATTCTTTTATCAAATACAGAAAAAATCTCGACTGAGACAATGGATTACCTAGAAGGGAAGACAGACTTTGCCTATATCTTAGGTGGCTCAATGGTTATCAGTGAGAGCGTTCTGAATCAAATAGCCGATATTTTAGGTGTTGATCCAAGTGAATTAACACTGACAATAATAGGAACAACGGATATTCATGGACATATCTACAACTGGTCCTATGAAGATGGTAAAGAACGTGATAACGCTGGAATGGCTAAAGTGAAGACGTTTGTTGATGAAGTACGTGCCGAAAATCCAAATACAATCTTAATTGATGCTGGAGATACGATTCAAGGAACGATTCTGACAGATGAAATTTACAGTACAGATACTAGCGTGATGAATCCAATGATTGATATTTTTAACTATATGGAATATGACGCAATGACACTTGGAAATCATGAGTTCAACTTTGGGATGGATGTCATTAATAAAGCAATCGAAGATGCAGAGTTCCCAATGCTAGGAGCCAATATCTTTAATAAAGCAGATGGATCAAATTATGCCAAGCCTTACACTATCGTTGAAAGAGGCGGTTTGCGCGTTGGAATACTAGGATTAACTACACCAAATATTCCACGTTGGGATGGCGACAAAGTAAAAGATTTAGAGTTCAAGGGAATGGATGAAGGCGCAGCCCTTTACATGGATGAATTAAAAGCAGAAGGTGTGGACGTAATTGTTGCCTCTGCTCACGCAGGTCTTGACCAGGAGTACATGGAAGGTGACGACATGCGGACAGTAATTGAAGAGAATCCAGAAATCGATGTTGCATTAGTTGGTCATACGCATGCATCTGTTGCCAAAACATTAGGAACAACAGTCGTTGGAGGAGCACGCTCTGAAGGGCGAGAAGTTGTCCGTTTTGATGTTGACTTGAAAAAAGAAAATGACGAGTGGGTAGTAGTAGATAAGCGTGTGGAATTAGCCAATATGGCTGATTACGATGCTTCAGAAGATCTGAAGGAATACGCAAAAGAATACCACGAATATACACTTGACTTTATTTCTCAAGAAATCGGAGAAGCAACGGGAGACTTTGTACCAAAACAAGAAGTTAAAGGAATCCCAGAAGCACAGATCCGTGATACAGCAGTTATGGACCTAATTAACCAGGTCCAATTAGAAGCAACAGGAGCAGATGTATCAGCTGCAGCACTTTTCTCATCATCTTCAAACATTGAGAAAGGAATCATTACCTATGCAGATGTATTTGACATCCATAAGTTCCCGAACACCTTAGTAAAACTTGAAATCTCAGGTCAGGAATTAGTCGATTATATGGAATGGTCTGTAAAGTATTATAATACAGCCAAAGATGGAGACGTTACGATTAGTTTTGATCAAGATGTACGCTCATATCGCTATGATATGTTCGCGGGTGTCGATTACAAGATTGATATTTCTAAAGAAGCTGGAGAACGTGTTACTGATTTAACGTTTAAAGGAAAAGAAGTAAAAGCTGATGATACACTCACATTAGTCGTGAATGACTACCGTTATTCAGGACTGAAAAGTGAAGGGGTTCTCTCAGGAGATCCAATTTATGAATCAGCACCTACTTCATCACGTGAGTTGATTCATGCATTCATATCAAAACATCAAGTCATCAATCCAGATGATATCCTCGATAACAACTGGGAAATTATTGGTGTGAAGCTAGATCACCCATTAAGAGATTACATTATCGGTGAAGTAAACAAAGGAAATATCGAACTACCGAGATCTGAAGATGGACGTACACCAAATGTTAAATCACTAAATGTTTATGAATTAATTAAAGATGGAACAATATCTAAAGAGGTTCTAGACGAACATGGTTTAGACGCTGAAGGTAACCCTAAGTAAGCTTAAAACAGAACTAAAATTTATTGAACAGCTAATTCCAATGAATCAGGGATTAGCTGTTCATTTTTTTTTGCGATAAAACGCTAAAGACCGCGGTCTAAGAATATCACTCTTTTTTTCAATTAGGATATGCTATAATGGAGTCAGAAAGCGTTGTCAAAATTTTTGAAGGTGGGATTTGAAATGGTTACTTTACAAAATGATCAGTTAGTCGTTGAAATTAATAAACACGGAGCTGAATTAAGTTCAGTGGTCGATCGAAAATCAGGCTATGAATTTATATGGCAAGCAGACGAAGAATATTGGGCCAGACATGCTCCAGTATTATTTCCAATTATTGGCCGTCTAAAAAATGATCGATATGAATACAAGGGCAAAGAATATCACATGACACAGCATGGTTTCGCCCGTGATTCAGTTTTTCATTTGGAAGAAGCGAATGCGAATTCCGCTGTCTTTTCTCTAACATATGACGAAGAGACTTTAAAGGTCTATCCATTTGAGTTTAAATTATTAGTGAAATACCTTTTACACGGTAGTAATTTAACGGTCACTTATGAAGTGATCAACTTATCTACTTCAGAAGTTATGTATTATAATGTTGGTGGGCACCCAGCATTTAATGTTTCACAGAGTGAAGATCACCAAGGCAATCTCGAATTTGATGAGGTTTTCTTTGAAATGCAGCCAGATCGAAGCTATAAATTATTGCCAATTTCAGAGGAAGGACTAGTTCAATTAAACGAAGCACGACACATAGAAGAGGATAGATCAGCCATAACACATGAACTTTTTAAAGATGATGCACTAGTTTATGAACTAACTAACCAAAGTGAAATTGTACTGCAAGATGAGAACGAAAATGTTGAAATACGATTGAAGCCTAATCGGATGGATTATTTAGGAGTTTGGTCACCATACCCGAAAAAAGCAGGCTTTGTTTGCTTAGAGCCGTGGACTGGTTTTGCTGATACAGAAAGAGGTAAAGGCAAGCTTGAACAAAAAGATGGAATTAGTTTTTTAAATGCCAATGAAAAAATGATTCATGACTACACAATTAATTTCTTGAAAGAAACAAAAATCCAATCCATCCATCGTTGGGATGCGCGTGCTCAGCTCTAAATTAATTACAAATAATCGTAAGAGAGAATGCTAAGGGTCTTTTGCATCTAGTGTTCTCTCTTATTTTACTTTTCAAAATAAAGAAGAAGTTGGAGAAAAAATGAATAAATTAACAGACAATCACTTCACATTTATATCAACCGATCAGACAGAAGTTCACGTGTACAAATGGATGCGCCCAGAACAAGAAATCAAAGGTGTCGTGCAGATTGCACATGGAATGGCTGAAACGGCCGCACGTTACGAACGCTTTGCCCAGGGCTTGACTAAAAGAGGCTTTATTGTTTATGCAAATGATCATCGGGGCCATGGACAGACAGCTGAGAACATCGATAGTTTGGGGTATCTTGGAGACGCGGATGGCTTTAAAT
>CAYROB010000115.1:2139-4832 GCA_964425775.1 uncultured Carnobacteriaceae bacterium | reverse complement strand
TGGTGAGTATAATATTTTTTCTGGGTTAATAAAATAGAATCCCCCACCTCCTGATTAAAAAGTAAGGCTTCTTCTTCATTTAAATAAGTCATAAATGTTTTTTGTGAGAATCTCAACTCTTGAAAACTTGCCAATAGCTGATAGGTTTTATGTAGGAACTCTGTGTCTTTCACATCTAATGCCTTAAAAACATCCAAACAGAGTTTTTGTTGAATTTTCGAAATAATTATCGGTCCTTTAACGACATTGAAATTTACCTCGTAATAATCAGTATGTATCCCTTCACTGTTGTTCCTCTCACATGAAGCCTTTCTTTTTTCAATTGTTAAATCTATTATTTTTAGTTTATTAGTATTGGTGTAATCGAGCCAATTATGATGCTTATTTAAGCATCTGATTAATTTTGTCATTTGAACTCCTTTCTATTTTACATAGTGAAGTGGTCTAATTTAGGTCTAAAAAGAGACTGTTAATTTATTGGAGTATTGTTTTGCAAGCGCTTTATTGATACTATGGTCTTACAAACAAAGATAAAAGTCAATTAGTTATTCTTCTTTAGTGGGAATAACTGGTTTAAAAAGGAGGGTTAATATTGATAAAATTGCTAAGAGTAGACCACCGATTATTGCATGGGCAAGTTGCGGTGTCGTGGTTTAGTACTGCTGGAGCAAACACTATTGTTATCGCTAATGATGATGTGGCAAATGATGAAACGAGGAAAACAATCATGCGCCTAGCTAAACCAGCGAATGCAAAGTTAGTGATGACAGGGATTGATGACTTTATCGATTCGGTGAAGAGCGGGGTGACAGACAAGTACGATATGTTAGTTGTAGTTGATTCTGTTGCTGATGCACATAAATTAATTACTGAGACAGATAAAATCAAGTCATTGAACCTTGGGGGAACTCGACCAGCAGACGATACGAAGAATATATCGAAGACCATTAACATTACGCAAGTCGAAAGCGAATTGCTAGATGAATTGGTTGATCAAGGAATCGAAGTAGAGATCAGGCAATTACCACAAGACAGAAAAATTCATTTTAAAGATGTAAAATAAAGAGGAGGTCAATTAATGAATGTAGGAATGACGGCATTACTATTAGCACTTGTTGCAATGTTGGGGAATGCAGAGTATTTATTGGGAACAACCATGTTGTCAAGACCCTTGATTATGGGGACTTTAGCAGGGTTAGTTGTTGGTGATGTGACATCGGGAGTAATCATCGGTGCAACATTAGAGTTAGCTTTTCTAGGTTCGTTTTCAATTGGTGCAGCGATTCCACCAGAAATTATTTCCGGAAGTGTTTTAGGAACAGCTTTTGCGATTGCAGCAGGAGAAAGTCCAGCTGTAGCATTAACACTTGCTCTGCCAATTGCTAGTTTGGTTTTAATTGTCAAGAACTTTGGGTTTCTATTTATTTTACCACCGTTCATCCATAAAGCAGATAGCTATGCTGAAGAAGCAAACCACGTTGGAATTGGTTGGATGAATATTTTAAGTGGTTTCTTTGCGATTAACTTACCAATCGGATTAGTTGTAGGAATTTCTTATTACGTAGGTAGTGAAGCAATTGAATCCTTGTTGGGTATGATTCCAGAGTTTGTAAATACTGGTCTAGTTGTTGCAACAGGCTTATTACCAGCTTATGGATTTGCGCTACTGCTTAACATGATGATTAATAAAGAAAACTTTGTCTTCTTTATCTTAGGATTTGCCTTGCTAGTGTATATGGGTATAGACGTAACTGGTGTCGCAGTAATTAGTACGGTATTTGCATTTATCTTATCAGGTTACTCAGCATTTAACGATAAAGGAAAAGGACAAGGAACTGTCACTCAAGAACAAGAAGATACAGGGGGTATAGATTATGACAGCGAAGAATTCTAAACAATTAAGTAAAAAAGAATTTAACAGTGTATTTTGGCGGTCATTTACGATGGAGTGGGCATGGAACTATGAGCGACAAATGAACATGGGTTATTGTTTTTCAATGATTCCTGCACTAAATCGTATTTATTCGAGTGATGAAGATCGAGCAGAAGCTTATCATCGACACTTGGAGTTCTTTAACATCACACCTTGGATTTCTACATTCCCAATGGGTGTCTCGATTGCCTTGGAAGAGCAGAATGCAGCGGATGAAAACTTTGATACATCGATTATTAACAACACAAAAATTGCCTTAATGGGACCACTCAGTGGAATCGGTGACTCGTTTTTCTGGGGAACCTTACGCGTAATTGCGACGGGTATAGGTACTTCGCTAGCGCTTGAAGGGAATATTCTCGGACCGATTTTATTCTTACTAATCTTTAACATACCAGCTATTTTAGCGCGGTATTTCGGATTAAAGTGGGGTTACAGCCTAGGATCGGACTTTATTGGCCAAGTGTTAGAATCCGGCTTAATGGACCGATTAACGTATGGTGCATCCGTCATTGGATTAGCGGTCGTTGGGGCTATGACAGCTTCGTCGGTTTCGTTAGATATTGTCCTAACCATGGGAAGTGGGGAAGAAGCCCAGACAATTACTGAGTTACTCAATGACGTCATGCCAGGAATTCTTCCATTAGGATTCACTATGTTTATGCTTTATTTAGTGAAGAAAGAAGTAAAGTCACATTGGATTCTCTTGATGATTGCTTTTATTGGAATATTTGGTGCATATACCGGAATTTTAGGATAG
>CAYROB010000115.1:0-2129 GCA_964425775.1 uncultured Carnobacteriaceae bacterium | reverse complement strand
AAGAACGATCAATAAACGAGTCAATTATTGAAAGTAATCACATCAGCTCGCAAATCGCTAAAATTAAGAATAATAAGTATAGGGAAGTAGTGCTTTTTGCAACAGGCTCAAGCGCTTATGCAGCACAATCTGCCTATATTTTTATGCAAAAAGTATTACAAGTACCTGTTTATATCAAAGAACCTTCTATTTCAATGAATTATGAGAACCAATGGAGTCACGATACCTTGTATATTGCAATTTCTCAAGGTGGCCATAGTTATGCAACAATCGAACTGGTTAAAACGCTTCAAGCAAAAAACGTAGAAGTTTTTGCCCTAACAAGTGACCTAACAAGTCCAATTGCTGAAGCAAGTGAAAATGTGATTGATCTTGGGATGGGTATTGAAGAAATGCCTTACGTGACGGCCGGTTATACGGCGACGATTTTAGTTTTGTGGTTATTGGCTTTGGAAATTTCTGTCAATCAGAAGAGTTTAGCAAAAGAAGAAAAGACAGAGTACATTAACCAGCTGAAACATGTCGTATCCTTATCCGATCAGATGATCAAAGATACGGACAAATGGTATGAAAAACACAAGGCAGACCTTTTTGATAAGAAACGGTATGTGTTTATCGGATATGGAGCCTGTTATGGCGTCGCACTTGAAGCTGAAAATAAGTTTACAGAAGTACTTCACTTGCCAGCACATGGCCATGAATTAGAGGAATATATGCATGGGCCATATTTGGGACTACAAAAAGAAGATGCTTTATTCTTAATCGATTCAAATGGGAAATTATCTAGCCGGATGGAGTTATTACGTGTATTTTTAGATAAGCACATGGATAAAACGTATATGGTCACGCATAGCGACAAGGGTGAAGAACAGGATTTGAAATATGATTTCACAATTGATGAGGATTTTTCACCATTGATCTTAACGATCCCTTTCCATTTGATTAGTTATTATCTATCACAAGCAGAAGGGACGAATTTACACGAATCCTACTATCCAGATTTTGATAAAATTACTGGCTCAAAAGTTTGAAAAATTAGTCAAATAAAATATAATTGAAGGAGAGAAATGTATAGTGTTAAAATTTGATGAAGAGAAAAAAAGAAGTGGTCTGAATGGAACGCTCGAACTTCGTCCAAGAATCAATGAAATAGTGGATGAACGTCATGAGATAGGTTATGATAACATTTGTTTGCTAGGAATCGGTGGAACGTATGCAACGGCGATGCAGACAGAAGTTCATATGAAAGAACGATCAGCGCTGGAATTCTTTGTCCAACATGCAGCGGAATATATCACAACAGGAAACAAGCGAATAACAGATAAAACATTCGTACTGGTTGCCTCTGAAAGTGGGACAACAGAAGAAATTGTTGATGCCTTAACAGAAATTCGTAAAACAGGAGCCTTTGTCTTAGGCTTTGTAGAAAATCCAAATAAAAATCCAATTGCTGATTTATCAGATGAAGTAATTAGTCAAGCAGGTGGAAATGAGCAGCTTAAGTTTTACATGACGGCTGACCGTTTAATGCACTTGAATGGTGAGTTTGACGATTATGAAGCGTACTATAAAGAATTAGACGAGCATTTAGCGGATGCGATTGTTGATGTCGCAGAGCAAAGTGATGAGTTTGCGCGTGAATTCGCTGAAAAACATCACGATGATGATTTCCATTACTTTGTAGGTGCAGGTAATCAGTACGGTGCTACGTATTCTTATGCCATGGCTTACTGGGAAGAGCAGCACTGGATTAAAACAAAATCAGTCCACTCTTCAGAGTTTCTCCATGGAACATTTGAGATTGTGACAAGAGATACCAATATCACAGTGTATGTTGGGGAAGATTCACAACGTCCGTTAAGTGAACGTGTAGCGAACTTCTTGCCAAGAATCTCAGCGAACTATAATATCATCGATACAAAAGACTATGACCTAGCCGGTATTAGTGAAAAATATCGTGGAACTATCTCACACATTGTTATGATGGAAGTTAACCACCGTATCGATGCCTATATTGAGGACTTGAACAAGCATCCAATGGATATTAGAAGATATTATCGTCAAATCGATTATTAATCGATGTTAATTATAGAGTAGAAGGGAATAAATAATATGGGTGTGGCCGTAAT
>CAYROB010000114.1:0-4866 GCA_964425775.1 uncultured Carnobacteriaceae bacterium | reverse complement strand
TTAATAACTTCGATGCTTGTGCCTTTCATTGTGGAAATAATATCACCGTTCTTCATTGCTTCACCCGAAATCAAGTTTTCTGTCGCACCAATAATGGCCACTACATTTTGTTGAATATCATTTTCAACAATTGCTTGGAGTGTTCCGACCATTGCGGCAGCTCCTGCCATATCGGTCATCATGGTGTCCATGCCTTTTGCAGGTTTAATTGCATATCCACCACTATCATATGTCACACCTTTACCGACAAGTGAAATTGCTGGGACATCTTCGCCTAAAGGTAGATATTCCATGACGATTAAGCGTGGCTCTTTAGCTGAACCTTGTGAAACAGCTAAAAGGGCTTTCGCTCCGATATCTTCTAAAGCTGCTTTGTCATAAACTTTCACTTCAACATCGGTATCTTTAAATAAATCAGCAATTTGGTTTCCAAAAACTTCAGGATAGAGATCATTAGCTGGTGTATTCACGAATTCACGAGTTAAATCGACACCATTCATAACTGATTCAATTTCAGCAACTAAATCCGTGGCATCTTCTAAATCTGAATTGAAACTGACCTGTGTTAAATTTTTCAACCTTTTTTGTTAGGTAAGTGTCAAAGCTATAGCGTGATTGTAAGAAGCCTTCTGCAACTGCCTGAAGTGCATCCGCAGCATTTACCTTTCCAACTACTTCAAAGGCAACGGATGTATCTGCTACTTTATATTCATTTAAAAGTTTAGCTGCAGTATTCGCTGCCTGAATATATTGCTGGTTTATTACTTTCTCTTTTTCCCCTAAACCAACAACGACTAGATTGTCAGTGTTTGGTCCCAGATGAACAAATTTTTCCCGTGAAACCAATTGTATCGACTAGATAGTCTCGTAATGACTCAGAGAGCATCTCCAAGGCATTTCCTTGTTCCACTAAGTAAACTTTTGTATCAAATTCTTTTCCAATTGTTAATTGCATGTACATTCTCCTCTAAAATTTATCATATTATTAAAAAAGCATTAGAATAAGTATACCAAATACTCATCTAAAGCTCTAGTATTTACAATAGAATTTCAAAGGATTATCTTTTCCTTGAGATATTTAGTAGAATAGGTCAGAGAAAGATTTAAAGGAGCGCAAAGCTATGTGGAACGAAAGAAAAAGAGATAGGGAATTAAACATTGAAACAACCGGTGTGGTCAATTGGCCAGCGGGGGTAAATTTAGACTATTTTCGAACGGAATCAACCCTTTATTCCGATTTAGACCTTTTTTTAGAACATTATGATCTTTTACCGAATCCAAAGCTGATTGACTTTGGTAGTGGAAAGGGCCGAATTATCTATCATATCAACAATAAATTAGACATCCCAGCAACAGGGATCGAAGTAAATACAGTAGCCTTTCATCATTTACTGGATAATCACATGCGTTATGCTGAGAAGTTTCCAAGCTATGCTCAAAAGATTTCCATCTATGAAATGAAGGCAGAAGATTATTTAATTCACCCGGAAGATAATACTTTCTATTTCTTTAATCCATTTACAATTAACATTTTTAGAGAAATACTAAAAAATATCGAAGAGTCATTAGCGAGTCATCCACGAATTGTCGATATTATCTTTTACTATCCAGGGTTTGATTATACGTATTACCTGGATAAGCATTCGGACTTTGATTTGATTCAGACAATCAAAACACCCAAGTATGATATTAATAATCGTGAGTGTTTTAAAGTGTTTCGATACTATCCCTAACTAAACGAAGAATAAACTAAAAATCAATAGACTCTGTCAGCTAAAAAGTGTATACTCCTTAATGGACTAATTTTATTAAAGGAGAATTATATTGACAACAACAATCAAGAAATACATAGCTTTAGTAGCTGCTGTATTTTTAACATCACTGGGAATAGGAATAACAATCAAGGCAAGTATCGGGTTAGCGGCGTTTGATGCGTTCAACCAAAGTATTACAAATACAACAGGTATTCGTGTGGGGACAGTCGTTATGATGGTGCAGACATTTTTTGTACTGGTGCAATTATTAGTTTTACGAAAAGATGCAACCTGGAATATTCTGCTACAAATACCGCTTGTTGTACTTTTAGGGCAGTTTATTAACTTATCTGTCGATAACATCTTTGGTGGACTCGTTCTGGAAAATTATGCATTACGCCTGATTTTATTGTTATCTGCTCAAGTTCTCATTAGTTTTGCTATTAGTACGCTACTTGTGATTGATTTGGTGGCGATGCCGATTGAAAACTTATCTGCGATTCTTACAGAAAAACTACCATTTAGATTTGGACAAATCAGACAGACAATTGATATATTACTTATTATATCAGCACTTGCAATCTCGTTAATTTCAGCAACAGACTTAACAATTCGTGAGGGAACACTGATTAGTGCCCTGATTTTTGGGCCATTAATGGACTTTCACATGGCATGGTTGAAACCGCTTTTACTAAAGTGGCAATTAGCTGACTAATTAAATAATCAAATTGGCGATAACTTTACAATGGGACCAGCGGATGCGACCATTGCAGCAGACTGGCTAAAGGCAAAGAAAGTAGTGCCGATTCACTACAATACTTTCCCAATTATCGAACAAGATCCACATGCCTTTATTGCCGGTTTAAAAGAGAGTGAAGGGATTATTCCAGAAATAGGCGAGGCATTTAGCGTATAAGAAGATTCAGTCAGACAGAAAATACAGCTAGTTGCTTCTCAAAAGAGTCTGGACTAAGCTAGTAGGTATATTTATAATAAAGATTTTGACAAAGGGAGAAACTAGATGTTAAAGAAATTCTTTTCGTATTATAAACCATACAAGAAATTATTCGTGATTGACTTTGGTGCGGCCGTTATTGCAGGCGTACTCGAGTTAATCTTTCCGATTGCGGTCAATCGAGTGATTGATCAAGTTTTACCAGATGGGAATTTGAAAACAATTTTAATGGTCTCAGCAATTTTGTTTGCCTTATATATGCTGTCGATGACCTTAAATTATGTGGTAATCACTTTGGGACACCGCTTAGGAATTAATATTGAAACAGATATGCGCCGGGAATTATATGCGCATTATCAAAAGCAATCCTATAAATATTTTGACCAGAAAGAAACTGGTGAAATGATGAGTCGGATCACTAGTGAGTTATTTGAAGTCAGTGAACTAGCACACCATGGGCCGGAAGATGTGTTTATTACGCTTATGACACTAGTAGCTTCATTTATTTTGATGTACAACACACACGCCGAACTTGCGCTTATTACAGTTACGTTCATTCCCATTCTGGCGATTTTATTTAGTTATTTCAATCGGAAAATGGTCGGTGTGAACCAGCGGATTTATACAAGTTTAGGCAAGTTTAATGCTGGGATTCAAAACGCGTTGAGTGGGATTCGAGTAGTTAAAGCTTTTGCGAACGAAGACCATGAGAAAGAACAATTCGAAGAATTAATTCAAGGCTACCGATCAACCAAGATTGCTTTCTTCCAAACAATGGGCGTTAGCGCATCGTTCAACTATATTTTAATGCGTTTAATTAACCTCTTTGCCTTTTTAGCGGGCTCTTTTTACACTTTACGTGGAGAGTTGACAATGGGAGAGTTTGTTGGCTTTATTCTCTTGTCGAATGTTTTCGTACGACCAATAGAGAAAATTAATGCGATGCTTGAACTGTATCCAAAAGGGTATACAGGCTTTAAACGATTACAGGAAGAATTAATGGTGGAGCCAGAAATTGTTGATGCACCAGATGCGATAGAAGCCCCAATCTTTGAAGGACATATTGAATATGAGAAGGTGTCTTTTGGTTATGATGAAGCACAAGAAGTCTTGAGTAGGATTGATTTAGAAATTATGCCAGGTGAAACAGTTGCTTTTGTTGGTCCTAGCGGGGTCGGTAAGACAACGCTGGTCAACTTACTGCCACGGTTTTACGAAGTTACCACGGGGTCAATTTCGGTCGATGGTATCGATATTCGTGACATGACGATGGAATCGTTACGGAAACAAATTGGTGTCGTGCAGCAAGATGTATTCTTATTTAATGGCACCATTCGTGAAAATGTGTTGTATGGGAAATTAGATGCAACAGATGAAGAAATTGAAGCAGCAATTGATGCCTCTCAATTACGTGATGTGGTTGCTGATTTACCAAATGGTATTCACACAGAAATCGGAGAACGGGGCGCATTATTATCTGGAGGGCAAAAACAACGTCTATCAATTGCGCGTATCTTTTTAAAGAATCCGTCCATTTTAATTTTAGATGAAGCAACAAGTGCTTTGGATACGGAAACTGAATTTTACATTCAGGAATCTCTAAACAAATTATCAGAAGGGCGAACAACGCTAATCATCGCCCACCGTTTGGCAACAATTAAACATGCTGATCGCATCTTAGTCATCTCAGAAGATGGGATTGCTGAAGATGGTTCACATGACGAATTACTCAAGTTACAGGGTCACTATGCAGAATTATATTACGCCCAATTTGGCACTGAAGAGTAGTGAAGTCCACTTTTTGGGGATGTATCGGATTTGATATCAATTTTTAGCTATGTTAAGTTTAATAACGGAGCTTGACTTAAAATAAATATTATCCAAATATCGAATCTACTAAATATAAGAAAAGAGGCTAGATAAGTGATAGAGTATAAAAATGTGACAAAGATTTACGACAGTAAGGTGCTTGCTGTTGATAATGCGAATCTAACAATTAACCATGGAGAATTTGTTTGTTTTATTGGGACTTCAGGAAGTGGAAAGACAACGGCTTTACGAATGATCAACCGGATGGAAGATCCAACAAAAGGACAAATCTTTTGCGAGTTACGAAGTGCTCGAAGCCTATCCTGAATTGGAGCTGATTTTCCAAAA
>CAYROB010000113.1:0-4873 GCA_964425775.1 uncultured Carnobacteriaceae bacterium | reverse complement strand
AAAGAGTTGGATCTAAAAAACGTCCATTCTACCGTATCGTAGTAGCAGATTCACGTCGTCCAGTTTCAGGTGGTATTATCGAGTCAATCGGTACATACAACCCATTATCAAACCCAAAGGCAGTAGAATTAGATAATGAAGCAGCAATGAAATGGATGCATGATGGTGCACAACCATCAGAAACAGTTCGTAAATTATTTTCAGACCGTGGCTTAATGGAAAGATACCACAACGACAAACTTGAAAATAAAAAATCTAACTAAAGTTAAATGAACTAACGAATAAAAAGTTGAAGGATGAGATTATGACAGACCAAAAAATGAGAAATCTAATTAAAACGATTGTATCTGCACTTCTAAGTCATCCAGAAGAGATGACATTAGATCTTAAAGAAACAGATGATTTCCATGAGTATTTATTATCTGTACATCCAGATGACGTAGGACGTGTCATTGGTAGACGTGGACGCATTGCCAAAGCGATTCGTTCAATTGTTTATAGTGTGAAATACGATGGGCCCAAACGTGTCCGTTTAACAATTGTCGACTAAAACTTGTCCGTAAAGAAGTCTCTTAATTAATCTGTCAAGGCAGATTCAATTGGGGGACTTTTTTTATTAAAAATATGAATAGAGGAGATTGCGATGACTGAGTATTTAGATCTTGGGAAAATAGTGAATACACATGGTGTTCGAGGAGAAGTTCGTCTACAAGCAATTACAGATAAGCCTGAAGAACGATTTGTTCCTGGAGCTAAGTTAGTGGTTGAATTAGGCGCCGGAGAGTATGAAGAAGTTACGGTTAAATCGCACCGTAAACATAAGTCATTTAACTTATTAACATTTGAGGAATTTGACAACATTAATGAAGTTTTGCATTTTAAAACAAAAATGTTACAAATTGAGAAGGATGATTTACCAGAGCTTGAAGAAGGTGAATTTTACGAAGGCGATTTGATTGGACTAAACGTTGTAAACGAAGAAAAAGAAGAAATTGGAACGTTAAAAGAAGTGCTTTTCTTGCCAGCCAATCATGTTTGGGTAGTTTCACGTCCAGGTAAAAAAGAGTTACTCCTTCCAGTGATTGAATCCGTTATTTTGAAAGTGGATTTAGACGAAGGAATTGTTATTGTTGATGTGATGGAAGGACTCGATCCAGATGAAGATTGATATTTTAACATTATTCCCTGAAATGTTTGAAAGTCCCTTTGGGCATTCAATTATAAAACGCGCAATTGAGGATGATCAAGTTGAAATTGATACGCTCAATTTTCGCGATTATGGGCTAGGAAAACATAAGGTCGTTGATGATATGCCTTACGGTGGGGGAGCAGGAATGCTCTTGAAGCCAGAACCTGTTTTTGAGGCAATGGAAACAATTGAAAGTCGATCGCCTGAAACGAAAAAACGTGTCATTTTAATGGATCCGGCCGGTAAAAAGTTTGACCAGCAAATGGCGGAAGAATTTTCTAAAGAAGAACATTTAGTCTTTATTTGTGGACATTACGAAGGCTATGACGAAAGAATCCGAACATTGGTTACTGATGAAGTTTCCATAGGGGATTACGTGCTTACTGGTGGTGAGATAGCTGCAATGGCGATTGTTGATGCAACGGTGCGTTTAATTCCTGGTGTCGTCGGGAATGAGGACTCGATCATTGAGGATTCACATTCGACAGGACTCTTGGAACATCCACATTACACAAGACCGGCTGTTTATCGCGACATGGAAGTCCCAGAAGTTTTACGCAGTGGAAATCATGGCTTAATTGAAGAATGGCGCTTAAAAGAATCTTTACGTCGGACATATCTCAGACGGCCAGATTTAATTGATGCAAGAGAGTTAAATGAACAAGAGAAAAGTTGGCTTGCTGAATTTAAGACAGAAGAGTAAATAATTTACCACAATTTGAACGAGCCTTTTAAAGTGAAAATCTTTAAGGGGCTATTTTTATTGTTGAATTCAGAAACAATTTCTCAATCAAATGAAATCTATCGCTAGATATGATAAAATGCCTATACAATTAAAGAATCCATGAAAGTTATGTAAGTTAAAAGGATGGTAAATAATATGACATATTCAGAACAAGTAATTGAACTGATCCAGAGTGGAAATTTAGATGCAGTAGATGAGACAATTCAACAAGCACTAGCTCTTGATGATGAAGAAACATTGCATCTTCTTGGAAATACACTCTATCAATTAGGATTTTTAAATGAGACTAAAAAAGTCTACAATTATTTAATTGAACTCAATCCAGCAGACGATGAATTGAGAATTTATTTAGCTGAAATTAGTATTGAAGAAGGAAATGATGTGGAAGCTTTAGAAATTCTTCATGGTATTGAAGAAACAAGTCCAGCTTATCCGCAAGCTCTTCTAGTAGAGGCAGACTATTATCTTTTAAATGACCTACCTGAAGTAAGTTTACAAAAACTAGAGGAAGCCAATGATATTCTGCCAAATGAACCGGTCATTCAATTTGCCTTAGCAGAGGTCTATTTCACAATCTCAGACTTTAAAAATGCAATCAACTACTATGAGTCACTTTCAGCAGAAGGGTTCGATGAGATAGCCGGTACGTTGCTGAGTGCGCGTCTAGGGAATGCTTATCTGATGACAGGTAAATACAAAGAGTCTGCAAATTACTTAAAAGAAGCATTAAGTTTGAAAGATGATCCAGAAATGTATTACCAGCTAGGCTTTGTTTATTTCAATCAAGAACAATATGACAAGGCTATCGATTCATTTGATAAAGCCAAAGTATTAGATCCAACGTTAATTGCGATCTATTTACTACAAAGTGAAGCACATGAAAAGTTAAATCAACTGGAAGAAGCAGTGGCCGTATTAGAAGAGGCCATAACAATGAATGAAATGAGTACGGAGTTATACTTGGCTGCAGCAGAACTAGCCACTAAGTCTAAACAGTACGAGTTAGCTGAAAAGTACTACCAAGAAGCCGTCAAGTTAGAACCAGATAACGACCAAGTGGTTATCAAGTATGCGCACTATCTAAGTTTCATGGACGATCATGAGGGAGTTATTGAACTGTTTGAGCGTTCAGTTCCAATTATTCAGCAAGATCCTGATGCAAACTGGCTGCTAGCACGCGCGAACAATATGATTGAAGAATACGATAAGGCGCGCGAATTTTATAATTTGGCCTATGCATATTTAGCGGAAGATTTAGATTTTTTAAAGGATTTTATCTTCTTCCTACGCGAAGATGGACAGCGAGATAAAATGAGAGAGCTCGCAGAGAAATACATGACCCTGAATCCAGAGGTAGATAATGAAATAGTATCTTTATTAGATGACATATATGATGAGTAACTATCAAGAACGGGGGGACTAAAAATGGATGAAATGATTTCAAATGCAAAGAAAAAAGATTTTTTAAAATGGTTTACAAAAAATCATAAATTGACTACAAGAGAATCACTTTGGATTTTAGATTTTTTACATGGACATAACAGTATGTTAGAGAAAACACATTTTGTAGAAAATGTTGATCAAACTCCCCGAGGTATTTATATGTCAGCTGCTGGGACGCTTGGAGGGCACTTTCGATTTTATAAAAACGGTCATATGTATGAAGATCCAATCAAAGCATTTCATGAAGTCCGATTGAATTGGAGTTCCGACTTATATATTGAAGTCGATTTTGATGGTGCTTGGCAATCGCCAGAGTATTTGGCTGTTTTAGAAGACAATCCTTATGCATCATGGAATGAGCAGGTGCCAGAAGAACTTTTTGAAGAAATGGATCGAGCTTTAGTGTATACCAGCTTAGAAACAGGGCGTGAATTTTTATTAGATGAAATTGATGGACTGTTGAAAACTGGAGATAAAGAAAGTTTTGAACGATTGACAAAAGAGCTTGAAGTAATTGATAAGCGAATGGACGAAATGGTTTCAGAAGAATAAAATACTGACAATACTCTGACGAAAGGGTGCTGTACATGGAAATGAACGAGATGCAAAAAATAGTTGATGAATATATCGGACAATTTAAAACAGGCTATTTTTCACCTTTAGCGATGATGGCTCGGCTAACTGAAGAGGTTGGTGAACTGGCGCGTGGCATCAATCACTATCACGGGGAAAAACAAAAGAAAGCTTCGGAAGCAGAAAAAGAAATTTCCGAAGAGCTAGGTGACACATTATTCGTTCTCATTACGATGGCGAATGCATTAGATATTGATTTAACAGCAGCCTTTCAAGAAACGATGGATAAGTTTCAAGAAAGAGATCACAATCGTTTTGAACGAGTAGATGAAGAAATTTCAGAATAAAAGGTGCGTAGAGATGAAAAAAACATTAAAGATCGATGGCGAATTTAAAAAAGCACTCCCAGTTCTTGAGAAAATTTGGGAAGCTGGGTTTGAAGCGTATTATGTAGGTGGAAGTGTAAGAGACAGATTGTTGGGTCTACCGGTAGATGATGTGGATATTGCAACAAGTGCGCATCCGCATGAGATTAAAGCGATTTTTAACCGGACAGTGGACTTAGGAATCGAGCATGGTACGGTACTCGTTTTAGCAGAAGGTGGCGAATATGAAATTACGACCTTCAGAACGGAATCCACCTATAAAGATTTTAGGAGGCCGGATGAGGTAACTTTTGTACGGTCTTTAAATGAAGATTTAAAGCGACGTGATTTTACAATGAATGCAATTGCGATGGATGAAGAGGGGCAATTAAATGATCCCTATGGTGGCTTGCAAGATATTGACTTGGAAATTATTCGATCCGTGGGAAATCCACATGAACGATTTAATGAAGATGCGCTACGAATGATGCGGGCAGTACGATTTGCAGGACAATTAAATTTTGAAGGAATAACATTTTGTCTAATAATGATCTCTCC
>CAYROB010000112.1:1529-5021 GCA_964425775.1 uncultured Carnobacteriaceae bacterium | reverse complement strand
GTTTGTAGGATTGAATGTTGATGATCCAGAAATTGTCTTGTCAATGATGATTGAGGATATTGGTGATAGAGGTGGCAGTGCGTATACAGTTCAAAAAGTAAGAAATGTGCTTGCTGATTACTTTGGAATAGAATAGATCACACTTAAACGAGTAGGGAGTACTTTAGCTTTCAAAGATAGCAAGTGGTCCACCATAGGCTTTTTCTAATATATCAGGCTTAAAGACCGTTTCAACAGGACCAGCAGCTACTAGTTTTTGATTTAAAATGATTAGCTCATCAAAATACTCCTCAACTTTTGTTAGGTCATGATGGATAATGAAAACTGTCTTTCTTTCATCGCGTAATTTTTTTAATAGATTGATAATTATTTCTTCACTTAAAATATCAACGCCTACGAAGGGTTCATCTAAAAAGAGATACTGGGCATCTTGAGCGAGTAACCGTGCGATAAAGACTCGTTGTTGTTGTCCGCCCGATAGCTCACCAATATGGCTATCAGCGTAACATCTCATTCCTACACGTTCGAGTGACTGCATCGCTCGCTGTTGATCGATGATACATGGTCGCTCAAAGAGCCCAAGATTTGGATAGCAGCCTAATAGTACTGTTTCTTTTACTAAAATTGGAAAATCCCAATCGATAGCAATTCTTTGAGGAATATAAGCAATTTCAGTTCGCACATCATCTAATTTTTTCCCAGCAATTTTAATCGTTCCACTGTCAATAGGAATTAATCCCAGTATTGCTTTAAAGAGTGTTGATTTACCCGAGCCACTTGGTCCAATAACCCCAATTAACTTCTCTGAATCGATTGATAGATTAATATTAGTCAAAGCTTGATAATTACCATAAGAGACATTTAAATCCTTAACTTCTAGCACTTTGCTCATTGCCTGACCTCCTTAGAGAAATCCCTTTCAACTCTTATTGTACCAGCTTAAGTAAAGATCTTCTAGTATAGTCTCAATAGTTGTAACGAACAAAGAAAAGGAGTTTTAAATTGCATCCTCAAACATATCCGCTAACTGAAGCAGGTAAGAAAAAATTAGAAGAAGAATTAGCTTATTTAAAAAATACAAAACAAAAAGAACAAAGTGAGCAAGTAAAAGAGCATCGTGGGTACTGTGATTTTTCAGACAATGCATCCTTTAGCCAAACATTAGACCAACAAGCCGATGTGAAAGCTCGTATAGTTACTATTGAACAGATCCTGCTAAATGCTGTGTTAATCAATCCAGAAGATGAGTCGCCAACAATAGTGAAACTTGGTAGTACTGTAACCATACTCGAACTACCTAATGAGATCGAGGAAACATATACAATCGTTGGGACAGTCGAGGTGGATCCACTCGCAAATAAAATATCGAGCGATTCGCCTATTGGAAAAAACTTATTAGGCAGTAAGCTAGGAGAAATCGTATTGATTGATATTCCTGCAGGTAAAATAAAAGTGAAAGTTTTAGCTATTAAATGAATGGCGATTCTTCTATAGATGAATTACAATTGAATCTAGAAATATT
This sequence comes from uncultured Carnobacteriaceae bacterium, assembly GCA_964425775.1. Taxonomy (GTDB): domain Bacteria; phylum Bacillota; class Bacilli; order Lactobacillales; family Carnobacteriaceae_A; genus Atopostipes. The sequence continues at coordinate 3,499 of CAYROB010000112.1, read as the reverse complement.
CTCAATTGTTTAATTAAAAAGGATGAAGATGATTATGAAAAAACATCAAAAGTTATTGACTAAAATTTTATTTGGGATTTATTTGCTTCTATTGGCTTGGATAATCCTGATGAAGACAGAGTTCTCGTTCGATCAGATCTATCGAATGCGAAGTACAAACTTCATCCCCTTTGAAGGGACAGCTGTCTACAATAATCAGCTTCACTATCAAGAGATTTACCTAAATGTTCTTATATTCGTTCCTTTTGGTATTTATCTTTCGGTGTTAAAACCTGAGTGGTCCTTTATCAAAAAAGCAACTCCGATTTTTTTAGTAAGCCTATCTTTTGAAAGTTTGCAGTATATCTTTTCGATAGGGGCGACAGACATTACGGATTTAATTGGGAATACCTTGGGTGGAGTGATCGGTATTTTGTTTTACCTTCTTATTCATAGACTAATGAAATGTAAGGTGAAGACAAATCATTTCATGAATCTATTCGCATTCCTTGGCACAATGAGCTTTATACTCGTCTTTGGTTTTCTCTTACTAGCGAATGTTTAATAAGGCTTCCTATTGGATTATACTACTAATTCGAGATAATATAGAGGTATAGATTAAACAAGAGGAGTGAATTTATGATAAAAACACAAGGTATCCATCATATTTCATCAATGGTTGGTGATGCGCAACAGGATGTTGATTTTTACGCATCGCTATTAGCTTATCGATTAGTTAAAAAAACATTAAATTATGAAGATAAAAACATGTATCATCTATATTATGGTAATCGGGAAGCGAATACAGGTTTAGTCACTACTTTTCCAATGAATCATTCAAGAAAGGGAGTTGTTGGTAATGGACAGTTAGGCGTAGCTAGTTTTGGCATACGACCAGAAAGTTTTGGTTTTTGGAAAAAACGCTTAGCCTCTTTTGGAATTAAGACAACAGACTACACAAGATTTAATCAAAGAAGATTAGCTTTTGAAGATCCTGATGGCTTGAAGTTAGAGCTTGTTGAAACAACCAAGGGTCCTAAAAATACTTGGACATTTAATGGCGTCGAAGAAAACAACGCAATTATTGGGATAGAGAGTTTGCTTCTGTATTCGAAAAAACCAGATGAAACATTGAGCTTACTCACAAATATTTTTGGATATTCGCTTGAGGATGAAGACGAAAGAAACTACTTATTAAAGAGTCATGATGAATTAGGTGGTTCATTAGAGCTGGCAAAAAATCACCCAACCCGTGGAGTTCCTGGGGTAGGAACGGTGCATCATATTGCGCTGGCAGTCAAGGATGATGAAATTGATGAGTGGAAAGTGAAACTAGAAAAGAATGGCTATAAGCCAACAGAAGTCATTAATCGTAAATACTTTAGATCCCTTTATTTTAAAGAAACGGGCGGTATTTTAATCGAATTAGCAACAAAAGGTCCTGGGGTATTAGTTGATGAAGACTTAGAAACACTAGGTGAAAAGTTCATTGTTCCCGAACACTTTAAAAATGAAGACCTTGCTGACTTAGAGCCAATAACAGTAAGAGAGATAGATGGGCTGGAATAGCTAGTTATGTGAAAAGTTATTAGTCACTATAACCTTATCTTGCTTTTTTAATGGGAGTAAGCTATCATGTAAACGCACACATTTTTGAATGTACAACGTTATAATGAGATGATTACAGTGTTTTTTACTTTAAGATATGCTTAAATCACCCAAAGTAACATTACTTTTTATGGAAATGGGGGCGGTTATATTTTTTTCTCCGAAATATGTGATTTAAAGTAAGGTTAAGTCATAATTTATTAACGAATAAGAAGGAGCAAACATGGATAAAAAAATTAAAACTTTGGGAGTCAGTTTACTTTCGACTTTCGCACTTATAGCTACGCCAAATATCGTATCAGCTGAGACAGCGGATGTTTTAGCCGATGAGGTAACAGATGATTTTTCATTAACTATTTTCCATACGAATGATATACAGGCCG
>CAYROB010000112.1:0-1519 GCA_964425775.1 uncultured Carnobacteriaceae bacterium | reverse complement strand
TATTTCTTAAACGAACAAAGAGCAATGTTAGACAATTCTCTTTATTTTGATGCAGGAGATGCTTTTAGTGGAAATCCAGTAGTTGATTTGATGGATGGTATTCCAATGATCGAGTTGTTTAATGCAATGGAACTTGATCTTTTCACAGTTGGGAATCATGAATTTGACTATGGTCAAGAAGTATTCGAAGCTCGTCGAAATGAATCAAATTTCCCATGGTTATCAGCGAACATGGATGCAAGTGGGTCCGACATAATTTCTGAAGCGGAAGCTTACAAAATCTTTGAATTTAAGGAAGACAATGTCAAAGTTGGAGTGATCGGATTAACACAAGCACCTCCGGCAACAGCACCTTCAGGACTAGTTGGGTTACAATTTAATCCATATTACGAAACAGTTCAGAAATACGCTCATTTACGAGATGAAGTCGATATTTTAATTGGATTAAACCATATTGGCGAAGCCGACGATAAACGTTTGGCAGAACAAACAGAAATGTTTGATTTAATCATTGGTGGACACTCTCATACTTCTTTTGATAAGCCAATTGTCGTAAATGGTACACCAATCGCACAAAGTGGAAGTAACGGTCGTAATATTGGTATTCTTGATTTAAAACTAGATCTTTCAACAAAAAATGTTTCTGTAGAAGGAAAGTTACAATCCGTTAGAGATTTAGATGATGAAAAAGTTGATCCAGTTGTTCAAGGAATGCTAGACCAATATACAGATGAAACAGATGAAAAGTTATCTAAAGTGATTGGTAAAACAAACACCGGCTTAAGTCGAGATAATCGTCGTAAAGAAGATAGCGCGTTAGGAAACATGATTACGGATGCACTTCGTCATGCGACAGGTTCGGATATAGCTATTACAAACAATGGGGGAATTCGTGCAAGTATCGAACCTGGTGATATTACTTTACGTGATATATTTACAGTCGATCCATTTGGAAACATTGTATCGACTGTTGAAATGAAGGGGCATGATTTAAAAGAGATGATTGCCTATTCATACCACCGTTCGTTAGCAGATTATGGTCCTCAAATTGACTTACAATCGTCAGGTCTTCATTACACAATCTACACAGATAAAGATGGATTATATGTAGATTCAGACTTATTTATTGATGGTGCTCCAATGGACTTGGACAAAACTTATACAGTTACTACTAACAACTTTATGGTAGAGGGTGGAGATGGTTATAACTTCTCCAAAGCTACAATAATCGGTCAAAACCAAATGCAAGTAACTGAAGCGTTAATCAATTATATTGAAGAACAAAAAACCCTTGATTATGAGATGACCGAAGGACGTATACTCACAAAACCATATGAGTCAGAAGTTAAGACAGGTTGGGTTAAAGATGGATCTGACTGGTATTACTACGATGGTAGTGGTGCAATGCAAACAGGTTGGGAAAAAGTCAACGGTACATGGTACTACATGGCAGACAGTGGCGTCATGCAAACTGGCTGGAACAAGGTAGGTAATACTTGGTACTACATGTCAGGTAGCG
>CAYROB010000111.1:0-5077 GCA_964425775.1 uncultured Carnobacteriaceae bacterium | reverse complement strand
ATGCAATTGGTCACCAATATTTAAGTATCAATCCAGGAAAAAATATTAAATATGTTTCAAGTGAAACATTTGCAAATGATTTTATTGGCTCGATTCAGAATCGAACGCAAGAAGAATTTCGTCAAAAATATCGAACGGTTGATTTATTACTCGTAGATGATATTCAATTTTTTGCAGATAAAGAAGGTACGCAAGAAGAATTCTTCCATACCTTTAATGCTTTATACGATGATCGAAAACAGATTGTTTTAACGAGTGATCGCTTGCCAAATGAAATTCCTAAATTACAAGAACGTTTAGTTTCTAGGTTTGCTTGGGGCTTGTCAGTCGATATTACCCCCCCTGATTTAGAAACACGGATTGCTATTCTAAGGAAAAAAGCAGATGCAGAAGGTTTAGAAATTCCAAATGACACACTCAGCTACATCGCTGGTCAAATTGATTCAAACATACGTGAACTTGAAGGAGCTTTAGTAAGAGTTCAAGCTTTTGCAACGATGAATAACGAAGAGTTTACAACAAGTTTAGCAGCTGATGCTTTAAAGAGTATGATTAAGAGTTCTGAAAAAGAAGTGACCATTAGTAAGATTCAAAAAGAGGTTACGAGTTACTATGGCATTACAATCGATGAATTGAATGGTAGAAGACGTGTACAAACGATCGTTCTTCCAAGACAGATCGCCATGTACCTTGCACGCGAACTAACAGATGCCTCTTTCCCAAAAATAGGTAGTGAATTTGGTGGAAAAGATCACACTACTGTCATGCATGCTTTTGAAAAAATTACAAAATTAATCGAAGAAGATGCCCAAATAAAAAAAGAAATTCAAGAAATCAAAGAATCTTTCTAAAAAAATCCTGTGCATAACTAATCAGTTACACACATTTCTTTCCACAAGTTGTGCACAGGTGGAAAACATTGCTATTATAAGGAAATCATACTTGTCCACAGTATTAACAGGGCCTACTACTATTACTACATTATTTATATAATATACTTAATATAAGGGCCGCAATATTTAAGAGTCTTTTCAAAAAATTATGCTATACTGTAAAAATAAAGGATCATTAACTAAAAGGAGAGCTGGTAGAATGAAATTTACTGTTAACCGTTTAGAAATGCTTAAAAAAATAAAAGATATTCAATTAGCAATTTCAAACAAAACAACGATTCCAATTTTAAGTGGATTAAAACTCGAAGCAACAAATGAAGGATTACAATTAACAGGAAGTAATTCGGATGTATCAATTGAAACAAAATTATTTAAAAATGATGAAAAGAACAATCTAGTCATAGAAGAGACAGGGAGTATCGTATTACAACCTGCTCGTTTTTTTGCCGATATTATTAGTAAGTTACCGGATGAAAACTTTACATTTGAAGTAAATACGCAATTACAAGCAACAATCACATCTACGGACTCATTTTTTACAATTAATGCATTAGATGCATCAAGTTATCCTTATTTACCTCAAATTGATACGGCCGATGCATTTACATTACCGGTAAAACTTTTGAAAAGAGTCATTGAGCAAACAGTTGTTGCAGTATCGAAACACGAAAGCCGTCCAATCCTAACTGGAGTCAACTTTTCAATTAATGAAGGAAAGTTAAAGGCAATCGCAACAGATAGTCACCGATTAAGTCAAAGAATTATTCCAGTTATTGTTCCAGAATCTTTGGAATTCCAAATTGTCATTCCAGGAAGTAGTTTATTGGATTTATCGAAAATTCTAACTGATGATATAGAAGAAGTCAGCATTGCTTTAGCTGATAACCAAATTTTATTTATGACAGAGGACACGAATTTCTACTCACGCTTACTCGAAGGAAACTATCCACAAACGGATCAGTTAATTCCAACCGACTCAGCAACGCAACTTAAAGTGAATGTACAGAAACTTAAAGGTGCAGTAGGACGTACTTCGTTATTATCTCATGCAGGTAAAAATAATGTTGTTAAATTAACCGTTGAAAATGGTGAAGTAGAATTAACAAGTAATTCACCAGAAGTTGGATTTGTTGAAGAAGATGTTCAATTCGAATCCGTTTCAGGCGATGATATTGAAATTTCATTCAACCCAGATTATTTACGTGATGCACTAAATACTTTTGATGGTGGAGAAGTAACGCTTAAATTAATCTCAACCTTGAGACCATTTGTTATTGTACCAGCTGAAGCGGATAATAATCATAATTTTGTCCAACTGATTACACCAATTCGAACATCAACCTAAGTAAAAAAGAAATAAAATTTTAAAAAGTGGATTTCTTCGGAAATCCACTTTTTTTTAATTTATAGGCTATTTTGTTTTTACTAGCAATTCTGATTAAAAGCCCGAAAAATTGAATAGGGGCGATATTTAGCCGTAAAAAGACTAGTAATATTGAAAAATCAACTTTTTTCAGCTATAATGAGTAAGTACACAAAACGAAAATTAAAAGGAGCATCATCCATGGAAAAAACTCTTGTTGAAATTTATGATAGCTATATTACATTGGGTCAATTCTTAAAACTTACAAGTATTATTTCAAGTGGTGGGATGGCAAAACCATTCTTAGCACAGACAGAAATTTATGTAAATGATGAAGCTGAAAATCGCCGCGGAAAGAAATTATACGATCAAGACGTCGTTTCTATTCCGAATATTGGTGAATTTCAAATTCATTCAACCAAAGAGAACTAAAATATGCATCTGATAGATATTAAGTTACAAAACTTTCGCAATTACGAGAAGCAAGAATTGTCTTTTTCCCCCTCAATTAATGTGTTGATTGGCGAAAATGCCCAAGGAAAAACAAATTTAATTGAAAGCATTTATTTTTTAGCGATGGCACGAAGCCATCGAACAGCACGAGATCGTGAGCTGATTGGTTGGGAAAAAGATTTAGCAAAAGTAGAAGGACTATTAGAAAAAAAATCACATTCAGTTCCTTTAGAAATTATCTTATCGAAAAGTGGAAAAATTGCTAAATTTAATCACTTAGAGCAGAAAAAGTTAAGTAATTATATCGGACAATTAAATGTCATCTTATTTGCTCCAGAAGATTTATCTTTAGTAAAGGGCTCACCTTCAGTTAGACGGCGCTTTATTGATATGGAACTTGGTCAAATGAATAAGATTTATTTACATCATTTAGTCCAATATCAACAAATCCTAAGACAGCGGAATAAATTTTTGAAACAAGCGCGCTACAATAAAAGTTTTGATCAGATTTATTTAGATGTTTTAACAGAACAATTGGCTGCAGAAGGTGCAGAAGTTCTTTTTTACCGATTCCAATTTATTGAGAAATTAAATAAATGGGCCAAAGAAGTGCAGGCGAATATTTCAGATAATAAAGAATCCCTGGTAATTGAATATAAAACGATGAATGAATTAAATGATGAACTGACAGTAGAAGAAATATTCGAGATTCTTAAAGAAAACTATACAGCCATACAAACACAAGAAATCGATCAAGGGACAACAACAATTGGTCCACACCGAGATGATTTAGTCTTTTATGTAAATGAGCGGAATGTTCAAACATATGGCTCACAAGGACAGCAACGAACAACCGCTTTAAGTTTAAAGTTAGCTGAAATTGAATTGATGCATGAAGTTACTGGAGAGTATCCAATTTTACTATTAGATGATGTGCTAAGTGAGTTAGATGACAGCAGACAAACCCACTTATTAGAAAGCATTCAAAATAAAGTACAAACATTTATTACAACAACAAGCTTAGATGGAATCCAAATGGAATTACTGGATAATCCATTAATTTTTTATGTAAAAAACGGAATAATTGAAACAGATGAAGAGATTAAAGAGAATTAATCTTTATTTTTTTATAACTAAAGGATTGGAGAGTTAAAATGGATAAAAATAAAATGCCTGATATTTATGATGCGAGTCAAATTGAAGTATTAGAAGGGCTAGAAGCCGTAAGAAAACGTCCAGGTATGTATATTGGTTCAACATCAATTCATGGTGTTCACCACTTAATCTGGGAAATCGTTGATAACTCAATTGATGAGGCCATGGCAGATTTTGCTGATGAGATAAATATTACCATTGAAAAAGGGAATAAGGTTCGAATCTCAGATAATGGCCGTGGGATTCCAGTTGACATCCAACATAAAACAGGTCGGCCAGCTTCAGAAACAGTCTTTACGGTCCTACATGCTGGTGGAAAATTTGGTGGGGGCGGGTATAAGGTTTCAGGAGGTCTACATGGTGTTGGAGCAGCAGTAGTAAATGCACTATCTAACTTCTTAGAATATGAGATTCAGCGTGATGGTAAGATTTATCATCAACGATTTGAACGTGGGAAACCTGTAACTGAACTAGAAATTATAGGTGAATCCGAAAAAACCGGCTCATCTGTTTATTTCAAACCAGATAAAGAAATATTTAAAGAAAGTATTGAATTTGAATTTGATGTTCTATCAAACCGTATTCAAGAACTAGCGTATCTTAACCGAAATTTACTGCTTACATTAACGGATTTACGTGGTGAAGAAGAAAAAAAGGTTGAATTCCAATATAGTGGTGGAATAAAAAGTTATGTTGAATACCTTAATGAAAACAAAGATGTCTTGTATGATGAACCAATTTTTTTAGAAGATGAACAAGATGACATCATTGTTGAAGTCGCTTTACAGCATACAACGGGTTATCACTTAAACTTACTAAGTTTTGCCAACAATATTCATACCCATGAAGGGGGAACGCATGAGTCGGGCTTTAAAGCCGCACTGACACGTGTAGTGAATGATTATGCACGAAGAAATAATTATCTAAGAGAAGAAGATGATAACTTCTTAGGGGAAGACGTTCGCGAAGGACTCGGTGTAATTATTAGTATCAAGCATCCAGATCCTCAATTCGAAGGGCAAACTAAGACGAAACTTGGAAATTCAGAAGCGCGGACAATTGTTGATCGACTATTTTCCGCAAATTATGACCGTTTCTTAATGGAAAACCCAGATATTGCCAAGAAAATTATGGAAAAAACAGAGTTGGCTGCTAGAGCAAGAATGGCCGCCAAGCGTGCGCGTGAAATGACGCGTCAGAAGAGTGGTTTAGA
>CAYROB010000110.1:2253-5114 GCA_964425775.1 uncultured Carnobacteriaceae bacterium | reverse complement strand
GTTGGAAGGCAGGGAAGCCAACAAACCAAGAATACGAGTTGAAAAATAAAGATAGCACACTTTCTTCAACTGCGTTACTATTTTTAGCGATTACCATCCATAACATTCCTGAAGGTTTATCAATTGGTGTGGCTTTCGGAGCGATTACTTCTGGCATTAGCACAGCTACCTTTGCAAGTGCTGTTATTTTAGCGTTGGGGATTGGACTACAAAACTTTCCAGAAGGTGCTGCCTTGGCTTTACCGATACGGGCAGATGGTGAATCAAAAGGGCGTGCCTTTAATTTAGGGCAGGCAAGTGCGCTTGTTGAGATTTTAGCGGCGGCATTGGGAGCTTGGTTGGTGAATCAAGTGACACCAATCTTACCTTATGCGCTTGCTTTTGCAGCCGGTGCCATGGTTTTTGTCTGCGTGGAAGAACTGATTCCTAGCTCGCAATCAGATAGGCAGTACCGAAAAACAGCTACTACCGCATTTATGATTGGTTTTGCCATTATGATGATACTTGATGTCGCTTTAGGTTAAATTTCATGAATATTAAAAAAAAGCCGCACTCCATTCACCGACTAGGAATAGTCGTGAAAGAGAGTGCGGCTTTTCAATTATTCAGTGATTTATTTACATTTGATCGGGTGCTTCAACACCTAAGATACGTAGGTCTTCTTCTAACATCAAAGCAACCGCATAAACTAGAGCTAAACGGCTTTCTTTTTCTGGATTTTCATCAAGCACGCGAACGTTTGAATAGAATCGGTTAAATGCTTGCGAAAGGCTCAAGGCATGTTTCGCAATGACTGAAGGTTCATATTCACGGTGTGCACGTTCGAGAACGTCATCAAATGACTGAAGCAACTTGATGATTTCCCAACTATAGTCATCTGTTAACGCATATTCACCATCTGTCTTGAATGCATCTGTATCGACTTCAGCGCGAGCTAAAATACTTAGTGCGCGGGCACGAGTATACTGGACGTATGGTCCTGTTTCTCCTTCAAATTGAACGATATCATCCAAGTCAAAGTTGAAATCATTGCGTCGATCATGTTGCAAGTCATGGAATACAACTGCACCCACACCAACTTGCTCAGCAACGGCATCTTTGTTTTCAAGACCTGGGTTCTTTTCATTAATCTGAATTAATGCACGTTCAACCGCTTCATTTAAAACATCTTCTAATAAAACAACTTTACCGCGACGAGTAGACATTTTCGCACCATCAATTGAAATTAAGCCAAAGACTATGTGGTGAATATCTTCTTCCCAAGCATAACCCATTTCAGCAAGAACCGCTTTTAACTGATTGAAGTGGAAAATTTGATCTTGACCAACAACGTATAATGATTCTTCAAAATTATATTCTTTTTTACGGAATAAAGCTGCCGCTAAGTCACGCGTAATATAAAGTGTCGCTCCATCTTGTTTCATAATCAAAGCAGGCTGCAAGTTGTATTTATCTAAATGCACCACTTGAGCACTTTGGTCTTCAACAAGTAATTCTTTCTCTTTTAATAAATCAACTACTTCATCCATTTTATCATTAAAGAAAGCTTCACCATTTGACGAATCAAAACTTACACCAAGACGGTCATAAACACGATTGAATTCTTTTAAAGATTCTTCACGGAACCAACTCCAAAGTTCAAGCGCTTCTTCATCTCCATCTTCAAGTTTTCTAAACCATTCGCGCCCGTCCTCTTCCAATTTAGGTTGTTCTTTTAATTGTTCGTGGAAGTAAATGTAAAGCTTGTTCAGTTCTTTGATTGGATTTGCGCGTACCTTGTCTTCATCACCCCATAGTTTATAAGCAGTGATTAAACGACCAAATTGAGTACCCCAGTCACCTAAATGATTAATTTTAATTGGCTGATAGCCTCGCTTCGCAACAATATTTGCGAGCGCATTTCCAATTACCGTTGAGCGTAAGTGGCCCATTGACATTGGTTTAGCAATATTTGGTGAAGACATATCGATTGAGATGTTCTTGTTCTCACCGACTGTTGATTGACCGAAATTACTTTTTTCTGTCAGTACTTCTTTTAATATTTTTGAACTGACCATTTCCTTATTCAAATAAAAATTTAAGTAAGGACCAGCTACGTTTACTTTAGTAACAATGTCTGATGAAAAGTCTTCAGAAAGTTCGCTTGCAATTTGTGCAGGATTCTTCCGAAATTCTTTCGCTAATTGAAAAGTCGGAAAGGCTACGTCCCCGAATTCTGTATTTTTTGGTTTTTCTAATAAGTTGTAGATTTCATTAAGTGTTAAATGATCACTAAGTTGAGTAAATAAATCTTCGGCAATGATTTGTTTATAATCCAACCCAATACCTCCTTATATATTTGTATTTATCTAGGTTAAAACGTGTCAAAATGCTAAGGTATTATAACAAAAGCTAGCATAAAAGGCAAAGAGGGGATGCCTGCTTTGCCTTTTAAAAAAACTAGCTGAATCCTTTAACTATTAATCCCAAATCCATTCATGGCCATTTCTTTCTAGTAATTCAACAGCTTCTTTCGGCCCATTATTCATCACTGGGTATAGTTTTAAGGAATCTTTATCTTTTTTCCATGCAGCACGAATCGCATCAATATATTTCCATGACTCAGCGACTTCAACTGCATGCACAAAGCTTGTTTTATCAGCTTGTAATGCATTTAAAAGCAGTCGTTCATAGTCCTCTGGAATATCTCCTTCTTCTAAGTAATCAAGTTGAATGTTTGCTGTTTCAACTTCCATTCCTACTTTTTTACTGTTGAGTTTGAAGGAAATCCCTTCTTCAGGTCCGATAGAGATAGTTAGTATATTATTTGCTAATTGGACATCATTAAATAATAAAGGAATATCTTTTCTAAAGACAATATC
>CAYROB010000110.1:0-2243 GCA_964425775.1 uncultured Carnobacteriaceae bacterium | reverse complement strand
TTTTAGCCTTCATTCGCTTGCCGGTTCGGAAATATAAAGGAACACCTAACCAATTTTTATTTGTCGATTCGATTTTACCGGCTACAAATGTCTCAACAATTGACTCTGGATCGACTTCGTTTTCCGAGCGATAATCAGCGATATCAGGATAGTCTGATGACTGAGTATACTGGCCACGAACCACGGACTCATTGATGTTTTCATCTGTAATCGGCACTAAATCTTGTAACGCCTTAATTTTTTCGCGACAGACACAATCGGAATCAAAACATTCCGGTTCATCCATTAACAGAAGGCTGACAACCTGTAGGATATGATTTTGAGCCATATCGCGTAAGGCACCACTTTGTTCATAGTAGGCACCGCGATCCTCGACACCAATATCCTCAGCTAAAGTAACTTGAATATTTGAAATATAATCTTTATTCCATATTTTCTTTAATAAAGGGTTCCCGAAACGAAGCGCAGGAATGGCTTGAACCATTTCTTTCCCTAGATAATGATCAATACGGTAGATTTGTTCTTCATTGAAAGCTTTTAAGAGTTCTTCATTTAGTGCATCTGATTCTTTTAGATTTGTACCAAAAGGTTTTTCAATAATTAGGCGACTTTTTCTTTCATCAGAAATTAAGTTTTCAGCACGTAAGTGAGAACCAATTGTTCCAAAAAGTGTTGGTGAAACAGAAAGATAAAAGAGTCGGCTTCCTTCAATCTGATACTTTTCATCGAGTTGATTGGCTAAAGCTAATAGTTCCTGATAGTTTTTACTATCATTAATATTATGCGATAGGTAATAAAAATGACTTGCAAATTCTTCTGCATCTTCAGCTGAACTTTTAATGGTATCGATTGAATCTAAGATAACATCACGATAATAGTCATCAGTCCATTCGCGACGGGCTGTTCCAATTACCGCAAAATTTTCATTTAAATAATTGTTTTGATAGAGTTTATAGAGAGCCGGATAAAGTTTGCGATAGGCTAGGTCACCCGTACCTCCAAATATAATAGCTAATGCCTTTTGATTCTTAGACATGATTCTCTGCTCCTTTTTTCTTGGCGTACATTCATTTTACTTTTAATTCAGTCTTGAATCAACTTAATGAGTCGGTTCTTTACAATATTCGATGAATACACTAGCACTTGAGCCTTGATTTTGTTAATATAGGGAGAGTACCAAGATAGGAGAAAAAAAGCATGGAAAATAATTTCAAAGAATTTGGCTTACAAAGTTATTTGTTAGAGGCAATTGAAGAATTAAATTTCAAAGAGCCTACAGAAATTCAGACTCAAGTAATTAATCAAATACAATCTAATCGAGATATTATCGCACAATCAAAAACAGGATCAGGAAAAACACACGCATTCTTATTACCCCTGTTGAATCAATTAAAAGAGGGGGCAGAGGGTGTTCAACTTGTTATTACGGCACCAAGTCGTGAACTTGCTGAGCAATTATATCAAGCCGCGGTTCAATTAACTGAACATGCGCCATGGGATATTGATGTTACCCGTTATGTTGGTGGACGTGATAAAAACAAGCAAATCGAAAGCCTAGCAACAAAACAACCAGATGTCGCAATTGGTACACCAGGGCGTTTAGTAGACTTGGTTCGTTCGAATCACTTATTAACATACAAAGCATTTGCAATGGTCATTGATGAGGCAGATATGACACTAGATCTTGGCTTTATTGAAGAGGTGGATCAAATTGCTGGAACATTATCGGCCGATAGTCAGTTTTTAGTTTTCTCAGCAACAATTCCACAAAAACTGCAGCCATTCTTGCAAAAGTATATGAACAGTCCAATCACGATTGAAGTGAAAAACGAAAGTGTCATTTCAGATATGATTGAAAATATGCTTATTTCAACAAAAGGTAGAGATCGAACCGAACTCATTTATGAGCTACTGACAATTGGGCATCCTTATTTAGTGTTAATCTTTGCCAATACACAGGAACATGTCGAACAACTCGCAAAAGCTTTAGAAGACAAAGGCTTAAAAGTGGGTGTGTTACACGGAGGACTTGAATCACGTGAACGTCGTCGAGTAATGCGTGAGATTCATCAATTAGATTATCAGTATGTCGTCGCAACTGACTTAGCTGCGCGTGGAATTGATATTGAAGGTGTTTCACATGTGATCAACGCCGAAGTTCCTCAAGACTTATCTTATTTTGTTCACCGAGTAGGGCGTACGGGTCGAAATAATTTACCAGGAATTGCCATTACTTTATATTC
>CAYROB010000109.1:0-5119 GCA_964425775.1 uncultured Carnobacteriaceae bacterium | reverse complement strand
TTGTCTTTTTCTTCTACCGAAACCTGAGTAACCATGACTTAATGTGAGTATTCCATCCTGATAAGTAATCTCAGTGTCCTGCCTTAACATCATTGTGAAGTTTTTAATCTCTTCTAAAAAATTTAACTTCAATTCATAAACTTCACCAAATAAATCTTCAAATGGTTCATCCGCTATTCCAATCTTGCCTTCACTAAGATTTTGCCTCAACTTTTCATAAGCTGGATGAGGACGCTGTTTTAATTCACCTGCTTCCACACTTAATACACGTGGAAGAGTCAAGGCATGTTGCCAACCATTTTTTACAGTGGGATTGATAAATTCTGGGCTGGAGTCAGCCATGCCCATCCATCCCCATAGGATCTGATTACCCGAATCATCCGTAAAACTTTGTGGGGCATAAAAATCAAAGCCGCGATCTAATTCTTTAAAGTCTGTTTCAGCTTCAAACTGAATAGTTTCCCAATCTACATGGCCTAATAAATACCCTGCTTGGTATTGACCTTGATATTGAAATCCTTCTGGCTGAATGCCTTGAGGCGACATAATAAGTACATCTGTATCTTCTGTCTGAAAAAAATCAGGGCATTCAAACATAAAGCCTTCGTCTTCTTGTCCTTCAATAAAATTGCCAATATACTCCCATTTTTCTAGATCAGTTGAATGATACGTTAACATCGCTCCCGTATTATTTGTTTTACGGGCTCCTAAAATCATGTAATACTGCCCATTTTTTTCGAAGACTTTTGGATCTCGAATGTGTGCAGTAAATCCCTCAGGGTAATCTTCATGGCGAATGACAACTTCACGTTTCAATATATTGAAGCCATCATCACTCACCACATGGACAGTATGTTGTTCTCTACCATAATGAATATACTCTCCAGCTAAATTTTTGACATTTCCTGTATAAAAGAAATGAATTTGGTCATCTTTCACAATTGCACTGCCAGAATACACACCATCTCTATCAAAGGGCATTTCAGGAGACATGAAAATTTCTTCTTCGGTAAAGTGGACAAGGTCCATTGAAGTTTTGTGCCCCCAGTGTGTCTTCCCGCCAGTGGCATCATCTGGAACATACTGATGATAAATATGATACACACCATCTTTTTGGACGGCTCCGTTTGGATCGTTCAGCCAACCTATCTCAGGCATTAAATGATAATTTAAGCGCCATGGATCTTTATTAATTTTTTCGTGTACTTCTTTCTTTGTTAATTCTCTTGACATTGGCTTTGCTCCCCTGTTCTTTCAATTTATTGTAAGTCTCTTAAGATTTTTTTCGCTTGAACGCGAACAAGTACAAATGCAACAGCAAATGATGCTAAAATGACAAGTAAATACTGGACCATTGAGCTAAAACTATTTGTATATAATAACAACCCTGGGAGAAAAGTTATTCCCATACCGGTTGCTGTGAGCTGGAAGATGTAAGTAACTAATCCACCGACTGCTCCACCAACTATGCCCGCTCCGATAATATTAAATGAGCGCAAGTTTACACCAAATAATAGAGGTTCAGTAATTCCAAATAATGTAGGAACTGCAGATGAAATCATATTTGATCTTCTCACTTTATCTTTCATTAGCATAGCTGCTCCAATTGCTGCCCCAAATTGTCCGGCCATACTAGCTGATATCAATGTATTCAAAACATTCGTCCCTGTATCACTGAGTAAACTTAGTTCAATTACGCTGAGTGAGTGGTGTAAACCTGTCACAACAATTAGTTGCTGCAAACCACCAAAGACAATATACCCAATACCTAATGGTGCCTCAATTAACATTACAATCGACCCAATGACCCAACCTTCAACCAATTGTAGAATTGGTCCGACAACAAATAACACTGCAATAAGCGTACCAAGCATTGCTAAGAACGGTGTAACAATTAAATCAATCATTTGAGGGACAACTTTTCGTAAAGATTTTTCTAGTTTAGAAAGTAGCCAGCCTGCAATAATTCCTGGGAAAATTGAGCCTTGATAACCAATGATGTCAATTCCTAAGATATTTAGTGGTACTGCATCTCCCCCAGCAACTGCATAAGCATTTGGCAATTGAGGCGCTACAAGCATTAAACCAAGTACAATTCCTAAAATTGGATTCCCGCCAAACTTGACTGTCGCACTATAAGTGATTAGAACTGGCAAGAAAGCAAAGGCTGTATCGGTTAACATCCCAAAGAATGTTGTCCATTCAGGTGTCATCTCCATACCTAGTTCAATAAGTAGTCCTCTTAATCCCATTAATAACCCTGTTGTTACTAATGCTGGAATCAGTGGCACTAAAACATCAGATAAGGTGCGAACTATCTTTTGTGGGACAGATAGCTTTTGGTAAGCACTATCTTTAAATGAGCTATCTGAATCGTCCGTTGGAGCTCCACTTCCACCAAGATATTCCTTAAAATTTGCGTGCACTTCATTCACTTTCCCTGTACCAAAGATAAATTGGTGCTGCCCTGAATTGAAGAAATAACCTTGACTCTCTGGAATATTTTCTGCTTTTTCTTTGTCCACTAGACTTTCATCTTTGACAACAACACGCATTCTTGTAGCACAGTGCATTGAACTTTCGATATTGTTTTCTCCGCCAAGCGCATCTAGTAATTCTTTCGTGATTTTATCGGCTGACATATTTTTTCCTCCTACTTCTTTGGAACCGGTTCCTTAATGTATTAAAAAAATAACTGTGCACAGCGCTATATCTTTTCGACTTCTTGGAACCGGTACCATTTGTTGTCATAAATATAGCAATACATTAATAAAATGTCAAGCTACATCTTTGGATTCTGCAAAATAATTTCCATTTTATACTTTTTTTACAGAATCCTGGATAATTAACTCATTTGGTAGACTAATAGCCTGAGGTTGTAATTTCTTATTCTCAACAATTCGTAGTAAATGATTCACTGCTTCTTTTCCAATTTCATAATATGGATAGCGAATAGTGGTAATTGTTGGGTTTGCATAGTTTGTGATGTCATACCCGCCAAAACCAAAGATTGAATAATCTTCAGGCACTTTTTTTCCGAGATCATGCAAAGTTTTCAAAACTGCGATAGCTATATTGTCTGTTGCGCAGCCAATAAAAGTGATATCTTCTTCAAAATATTTAGGAAGGACAGCTTTCGCTAATGTATATGTTTTTCTTTTAGAAAAGCTTGTTTCAAAAAAGAATGATTCTCCCCCATGCTGTGCAAATCCATCCATAAAACCCTTTTTGCGTCTAATCCCAACAGCTTGGTCATTTTCTGTAACTCCAAAAAACAAACCTCTCTTATGTCCCTGTTGTCCCACATAATTCCCCATCCGATAGCCGGCATTGTAGTCTTCATGGATGATTGAATCCACACCTGCTAGTTCTTGACCAATCAAAACAACCGGGACAGTTGATTGCTTGATTGCTTCGGTAATTTCTGGTGTAAGTTCCCCAGCAAAAAATATAATGCCATCTACTTTTTGATTATTTAAAATTTGTATGTTTTTAAGATCATTCTTAACCATTAAATTAGAGTTCAATATAACAGGCTCGTATCCTAATTCTTTTGACTGAAAGTCTATTCCAGAAAGCGCCTCGTTTGTTGATGCAGAATTCAATCTCGGGATAATGACACCAATCATATTTGACTTTTGTGCTTTCAAACTTTGTGCATAAAGATTCGGCTGATAGCCTGTTTCTTCGATAATGGCGGCAATTTTATTCTTGGTTTTTTCACTCACTGATCCATTGTTTAAATATCTAGAGACAGTACTTTTGGCAACGCCTGCTCTTTTGGCTATTTCATTGATTGTGATCATTATATCCCCCTTAACTTTTTGACTTTATTTTTCTACATATGCTTTCTGTGCAAGAAGTAAACTTCCAACAATCCCCGACTGATCTCCTAGACCGGTTGGAATCAGATATTCTTCAGTAGCTGGTAATTCCAAATATTCTGCCATTATTTCTTCAAATTTTTTGTGCAACTGATCAAATAAATGACTTTGACTCATAACGCCCCCACCAAAAATAATGCAGGCTGGTCTTAAGATTGTAGTATAAGCAACTGCAGCATGAGCTAGGTAGTGTGCTTGAATGTCCCAAGCTTCATGGTCCTCCGGTAATTCTTTAGCAGATACACCATATCGCCCTTCAATGGCTGGTCCTGATGCTAACCCTTCTAGACAATCTCCATGGAAACGACAATTTCCTTCGTAAGTATCTAGCTCATGGCGTCGTGGATAGAAGTGGCCCATTTCTGGATGGTTGAAACCCTCTAATAATTCGCCATTAACAATGGCGCCTCCACCAATCCCAGTACCTACTGTTATATACACACAAGACTCTTCCCCTTTAGCGGCTCCCAATGTATATTCAGCTAAGGCTGCCGCATTGACATCTGTCGTCCACCCTACCGGAATATCATAGCGTTCTTTAAAAACACCCACAAAATCTGTATTACTCCAATATTTTTTAGGTGTGGATGTAACAAAGCCATAACTTGCTGATTCTTTGTTAACATCAATCGGACCAAAGGAACCGATTCCAATTGCTTGCAAATCATAACGATCAAATAACTTAAAAACCTTGTTAAATGTTTCTTCAGGTGTGGTTGTCGGAACAGTTACTTTTTCAATAATATTTAACTCATCGTCACTTACCGCACAAACAAACTTTGTACCGCCTGCTTCTATTGCTCCATACATTTGCATCTCTCCTTTTTTACTATTCCACTAAAGTATATCGGCTATATAAGAAAATCTCAACAGTAAATTTTCCCCCTTTCTTAATTTTAGTGAAATAGAGTTCATTTCTTTGCGATTATTTCTAGTTTTGATAATACTTAATTCAAACTAAATTACGGAAGAGGGATAGAATGTTATTTGATCAAGATGCGCTTTATTATGCAGAACAAATTAAAAATAAAGAGGTAACAGTCACAGAGTTAGTCGAACGTGCGCTTAAAAATATTGAAATGTATAATTCACAATTAAATGCACTAAGTCATGTCCAAACTGATGAAGCTTTAGAAAAAGCAGCTGAATTGGATAAGCAGATTCTTTCATTAACTATAAATGAAATGGAAAAACTCCCACCTTTCTATGGTGTACCTATTTTACTGAAGGATTTA
>CAYROB010000108.1:925-5181 GCA_964425775.1 uncultured Carnobacteriaceae bacterium | reverse complement strand
GTGAAAATATGGATATTGTACCCGCGTCGATTCAATTAGCAGGTGCCGAAGTTGAATTAGCAACTTTTAATCGCAGAGAAACACGATTGAAAGAAGCGTTGAAACTCATTCGGGATCAATATGATTATATCTTAATTGATTGCCCACCTTCTTTAGGTCATTTAACGATTAATGCCTTTACCGCAAGTGATTCTGTGTTAATCCCGGTACAATGTGAGTACTATGCTTTAGAAGGATTAAGTCAATTATTAAATACTGTCCGTTTGGTACAAAAGCATTTTAATGAGAATCTTAAAATTGAAGGCGTCTTACTGACAATGCTCGATCGTCGGACAAACTTAGGGTATGAAGTAGTTGAAGAAGTTAAGAAATACTTCCATGAGAAAGTATATGAAACGATTATTCCACGAAATGTCCGCTTGTCCGAAGCGCCAAGCTACGGACTGTCTATTATTGACTACGATGTACAATCAATTGGTGGAAAAACATATCAAGACTTGGCAGAGGAAGTGTTGAAAGCAAATGAGTAGTAAAAAAAGAAGAGGATTGGGGCAAGGAATTAATGCCTTGTTTCCAGATGAATCCCTATTAGAAGTAGAAAAAGTTGATGGGGCAGAAGTAGTAGAGCAAGTTGCGATAGATGAGATTCGCTCAAATCCATACCAACCCCGAAAGCACTTTGATCAAAAAGCATTGCAAGAACTAGCCGATTCCATTAAAGAGAATGGTGTGATGCAGCCAATTATCTTACGCAAGTCAAGTGTCAAAGGTTATGAGTTAGTTGCGGGAGAACGACGTCATAAAGCATCAAAGTTAGCTGGGATGACAACAATACCGGCTATTATTCGAGATTTAAACGAAGAGTTTATGATCAAATACGCTATACTTGAAAACTTACAGCGCGAGGATTTAACAGCTTTAGAAGAGGCTGATGCCTATCAATTGATGATGGACAAATTGTCACTGACTCAAGAAAAAGTGGCTGACGCCTTAGGTAAAAGTCGTTCACATGTAGCCAACCATTTGCGTTTACGTTCGTTGCCTGAAGAAGTCAAACAGTTACTGAATGAGCAGAAACTATCCATGGGACAAGCGCGAACGATTCGATCATTGACTAATGATCAAGATATGGTGACGCTCGCTCGAAAAGCGGTCAAAGAAAACTTAACTGTCCGCCAATTGGAAAAAATGGTTGCTGAGTTTAAAAAAGAAGGTAGTGTGCAAAAAGAATTTAAAGCAACCAAAAGCAAGTCGCCTTTTGTTGTTGAATATGAAAATAAATTAATGGATAAATTTGGCACGGATGTTTTAATTAAAGAACGAGGTAAAACAGGGAAGATTGAAATCGAATATACTTCTCAAAGTGACTTGAATCGAATTTTAATTGATGTTTTAAAGATTGATTTAGATGCATAAAATCGTTAGAATAGTAGAGTTGCTAAATCAGTAAATTTATTTAAAACGGAGGTGCGATTATGACGAAACAAGTATACGATCTGCATGATCGAATTGAAATGAAAAAACCACATGCATGCCAAGAAAATAATTGGGAAATTATTCGGATGGGTGCGGATATACGTATCAAGTGTTTAGGTTGTGGGCAGTTAGTCTTAATGCCGCGCCGTGAATTTAATCAGAAAATGAAGAAAGTACTCGAATCAAATGAAAATAAAAAATAATTTGTTTGATTTTTATAAGTGTTAGAAAGGTGAATATTAAATATGTCTTTAACAGCAGGAATTGTTGGTTTACCAAACGTTGGAAAATCAACTTTATTTAACGCAATAACTAGAGCAGGGGTGGAGGCGGCAAACTATCCCTTCGCAACAATCGATCCAAACGTTGGTGTGGTAGAGGTACCAGATGAGCGTTTAGCGCATCTAGCCAAGATTGTTCAACCTGAAAGAGTTTTACCTACAACCTTCGAATTTACAGATATCGCCGGAATCGTTGAGGGAGCAAGTGAAGGTGAAGGGTTAGGAAATAAATTCTTAGCCAATATTCGTGAAGTCGATGCGATTGTGCATGTGGTTCGTTGTTTCGAAAATGATAATATTATTCATGTATCAGACAAGGTCAATCCAGCTGATGACATCGAAACAATTAACATTGAATTAACGTTAGCAGATTTAGAATCAATTACGAATCGCTATGACCGCGTCAGTAAACAAGCTCGTTCAGGAGATAAAGAAGCTGTTGAAATGTTAGCAATCTTTGACCGAATTAAACCAGCTTTAGAAGAAGGAATACCTGTACGTACACTTGAGTTTACAGAAGATGAACAAGAAATTGTTAAAGGTCTATTCTTATTAACAACCAAGCCGGTACTTTATGTCGCGAACGTTGCCGAAGATGACATCGCCGACCCTTCAGCAACTCCTTTATACAAAGTGGTTGAAGAAATTGCGGAAAAAGAAGGAGCAGAAGTTGTTGGTATTTCTGCTGAAATTGAAGAACAACTATCAATGCTTGACGATGAAGAAAGAGATATGTTTTTAGAAGATTTAGGTGTCGCTGAGCCAGGTTTAAACAAGCTGATTCGTAACTCTTATGAACTCTTGAATTTAGGGACATACTTTACTGCAGGAGTGAAAGAAGTACGTGCATGGACCTTTAAAAAGGGAATGACTGCACCACAAGCAGCGGGAGTTATTCATACAGATTTCGAACGTGGGTTTATTCGTGCGGAAACAATTGCCTATGAAGACTTCATTGAACACGGTGGAGAAAAAGGTGCAAGAGAAGTTGGTAAAATGCGTCAAGAAGGAAAAGATTATATCGTTCAAGATGGCGATGTCTTATTATTCCGCTTTAACGTCTAATTCAGGTTATAGGAGTGAAGGTATCCATGGTTAACAAAAATAAAGCAGAAGAAAATGAAGAGCGAGACCTTAAAAAAGAAAATGAAGAGCTATATGAACAGCTAACAAATAAAAACCAAGATTATTTTTTCCAATTAAATAATCGTTTAGACGAACTGGCTTATGATCCTGAAGCTAAAGTAGTCATTATTAATCAGATGCTTCAGGAAACGGTAGAGTTTCAAGCCGATGCCATTACTGCCAGAAAAAATTATGGAACAGTAACGGAATGTGCGGATCAAATACTGGGAATTGATCCAGATAATTTGGAAGGTCACAGTGAAGTATCGCCAGCAAAACACCTCTACTTTGATGGAGCGTTACTCTTAGGTGGGGGATTCAGCATTATCAATGGAATTAGTGCTTGGAGTGGTGGGACGCCTCCAGTTAGTTTATTACAATTGATCATGAACTTTCTGTTAGGTGGATTAGTTGTGCTAACCTTGCTCAAAAACAGGCCAGATCCCGGACAGAATAAAGGGTACTTTAAATATACGCTTGTTTCAGTAGCGGCCGTTATGGGATGGATTTTTGCGATGACATTTATTGAAGTATTAGCCCCATCGGTGCTCAATCCACGACTTCCTGATTTATTGGTAATCGGAGTAGGAGCCGTTGGACTTCTTGCCAGATGGTATTTCAAGAAAGAATTAGATATTAAAGGAACAATATTTTAAAGAATTAAGTGAAAAATTACTGTTTAGCGACTTGTGATAATACAGGTCGCTTTTTTACTAGGATTTAGTACAAGGAAGGGGTTCATTTGATGTTCGAAGGTTATCCATTAAGAAAATATAAGCTGGGAGATTGGCTACTAATGCTGTTAGCATCAGCGTTTGTTTTGCAGATCCTCTTACTCATTTTAGCTTCTGGAATCACTCAGTCTTATCCCGATTTATTTTTTAGTAATCTGAAATCTGAGACTGAAATAGTATCTGAGCTTATAAATTTCTCAGCTGTTTTTGGAACAATTTTGAGTTTACCTTTAACACTGTTGGTTGTCACTCAGCGTAAAATTCCTTTGTTTAATCGAAAGCAATTAAACAGGCAGGAATCATTTGTTGTTAGAGGTTTGGATAAAGAGGATTGGAAATTTTTAGTGCAATACATACCCAGTTCGTACATCTTATTTTTATTAGGTAATGAATTGGTAACAATAATATTTGGGCAAGCTGAAGCAGTGAATCAATTAGCAATCGAAGAGATGTTTAAGTCTGTACCAGTGTGGCAACTGTTTATTATGATTGTCGTTGTAGCGCCTGTTGTTGAAGAGTTATTATTTAGAGGACTAATCTTGTTTTCGGGTCAGGAGTTAGAAACAACTTGGCTACGTGTAATTATTAGTGCAATTTTATTTGGCGCAATTCATAATCCAACTAATATTCAGTCGATCTA
>CAYROB010000108.1:0-915 GCA_964425775.1 uncultured Carnobacteriaceae bacterium | reverse complement strand
GGCATGGGTTTAATCTTTTCTTATGCTGCTAAGCGAACCCAGTCAATCGAAGCACCAATTATTTATCATGTTTTAAATAACTTACTTGCTTTTGGAGCAGTTCTTTCAATTCAATAACAAAAATAAAAAGCTTCCTTAAAAGGGAAGCTTTTTATTTTTCTAGGGTAAATTAATTAGTTTGTAAGATGCACAGCATGTTCCAATTCATGATTGAGTAAGGCGATTTTTATATCTAATCCGCCTGAGTATCCAGTCAAAGACCCATCCGTACCTACAACCCGATGGCATGGATAGACAATAGATAATGGATTACTACCGACAGCCCCACCAATGGCTTGTGCAGATTTATGGTCGCGACCTAATTTTAAAGCGATATCCAAATAACTAGCTGTTTGACCATAAGGGATGGTTAATAGAGCCTGCCAAACTTGACGTTGAAAATCGGTCCCTCGTAAATCTACTGGGAAATCAAAGGAATAGCGCTCACCTGCTAAGTACTCCTCAAATTGTTTTTTGTAAAGGGCCACCTTTTCTTTATCAGAAACTAAAACAGAAGCCGGATGATTTTTTAATTGCCAAGAAGTTACATCGTTTAAATTATTCGTATAATGGCTGACATAGGCCAGACCTTTCTCACTGACCACTAAAAATCCAGACCAAATGGAACTATCGACTTTGTCAATATAGAGCGTAGACATTGTTATCACCTCGTTTCTTTCATTTTAGCACATATTGAGTTCTAACAAAATTGGAATCACAGAAAAAAGCAAATATCTAAATATGAAGCTCAAATTTTTATCTAGGTTTTAAGATAGGAAATACAAAGCTTTAGATTTTTGGTATGATTAGTTTAATTATTTTATAGAGAAGGAGTAACCACATGAGAATATTACATACTGCCGATTGGCATCTAGG
>CAYROB010000107.1:3629-5184 GCA_964425775.1 uncultured Carnobacteriaceae bacterium | reverse complement strand
AAATATGGTCTCCAGATAAAATAACAACGTATTCCGGATCATGTAAATCAATGTAACTTATATTCTGATAAATCGCATGCGCTGTTCCTTCAAAAAACTTCTCACCATCTACACTGGAATAGGGCTGTAAGATTGTTGCCCCTCCATTATGTCGATTCAATCCCCAACTTGATCCATTACCTACATGGTCGTTTAAAATGAGTGGTCGATACTGTGTGATTACCCCTACTGTATTAATATTTGAATTTGCAGAGTTCGATAATGCAAAGTCAATCATCCGATAGTTCCCTCCAAAAGATACAGCGGGTTTAGCTATATTTTCTGTTAATTTCCCTAATCGTGAACCTTGTCCTCCAGCCAATATCATTGCTACTGTTTCTGTTTTCATAATTATACGGAAGAAATCCTTCCTTCACTCCTTTACTTTAGTATGATCATTCTCAATGAATCATTCTTAATTTTTTAATGTGCCTGTACTATAAAAAATTATTTTCTTGGAACACCATAGACACGTTTTGGTGCAAATGCTGTAACGCTTAGAGCTGGTAATATAACCTCTATAGCATGTTCTTGATTATGAACTTCTTCTTCCTCTGTAGCTATGATCCCTTGACCTTCTTCCCAAGTACCGCCTAACTCTTTCAACTCAGAGTTCCACACCTCTTCATATTGTCCCTTGTATGGCACTCCTACTATGACATTCTGGCGCTCTACCGGTGTAAAGTTACAACAGATGACCAAGAAATCACGTGGATTTTTTCCTTTTCGCATAAATAAAAGAATCGACTCTTCTTTATTATCCGCATCTAATATTTCGATACCTGATGGATCATGATCTTTTTCCCAAAGTGCACGGTATTCTTTGTAAAAATGGTTAAGTTCTTTACTGAAGTTTAAATGAGCAGCATTCTTTTTATCTTCTAAACTTTCCCACTCTAATCCTTCGGCAAATCTCCATTCTAGGAATTGTCCAAATTCATTCCCCATGAAGTTTAACTTCTTACCAGGATGGAACATTTGATAACTTTGGATTGTTCTTAAGCCGGCAAACTGATTGTAACGGTCTCCCTGCATTTTATGCATCATTGATTTTTTACCATGAACCACTTCATCATGTGAGAATGGCAAGATAAATCTTTCATTAAAGGTATACATAAAGGAAAACGTAATTAAGTCAAAGTGGTTCTTTCTAAATAATGGGTCCATCTCAAAGAACCTTAAGGTGTCATTCATCCAACCCATATTCCACTTATAGTTAAAGCCTAAGCCACCTTCACTTACTGGTTCTGTGACCTTTTCCCATGCAGTACTCTCTTCTGCAGCTATTATCAAGGCCGGATGGCGTTCAAACAGCTTTGTATTCATCTTCTGCAAGAAAGCGATCCCTTCTAAGTTTTCATTCCCACCATATTTATTTGGCGTCCAATCGCCTATATCGTAATCTAGGTACAAGACGTTACTTACAGCATCAACGCGTAAGCCATCCAAATGGAAGTTTTCAATCCAGAAAAGGGCGTTTGAAATAAGAAAACTTTGGACTTGATTACTACCAACG
>CAYROB010000107.1:583-3560 GCA_964425775.1 uncultured Carnobacteriaceae bacterium | reverse complement strand
CCAGGTACCCAGTCCATAATAACGCCAATGCCTTCTTGGTGTGCCTCATCCACAAAATCTTGGAATTCTTCCATCGTTCCAAATTTAGAGGATAGCGCAAAGAAGCCAGTCGGTTGATATCCCCAACTTGCATCTAATGGATGTTCGATTAATGGCATAAATTCAATATGCGTGTAGCCCATTTCCGTCACAAATGGAATGAGTTCTGCTTGAAGTTCCGGTATTGTATACCACGAACCATCCTCATGATGCTTCCAAGAGCTCAGATGAACCTCGTAAATATTCATTGGTCGATCATAAACAGGCCAACGATTTCTTGTCGCCATCCAACTTGAATCAGACCATTCTTTTGTTGGTAAGTCTCTAACAACCGAGGCATCTTTTGGACGCACTTCAAACTCTAGTGCATAAGGATCGATTTTATACGCAATGGTGCCATTTGCTTGGACAATCCGATACTTATAACAATCTCCTTGTTCCACATTTGAAACAACTGTAGTCCAAGAACCTGTTTCTCCAACTTTTTCCAATGCTGTTCCTTCAACCCACTCATTAAAATCCCCAACAACGTCAATTGCTTGGGCATTAGGTGCCCAAACAGTGAAACGAACTCCTTCATCTTCAGTTTTGTTTCCAAATACATGGTAACTATCAAATGATTCACCTATGTTAAATAAGTGCAATGATTCTTCTAAATGATGTATAACCTCTTCTTTTTTTGTGTTTTCCATATCACTTCGCCCTTTATTTTAAATTTGTCTTACCGCTTACACGCTTCTCATTCAAATCTAATTTAGTGGACATTATTTTATATTTATTTAAGTACTGATTTGATTATACCCCTTATCTTATTTTTTTTCAAAAGACAACTAAACATTCTTAATTTCAAGCCTTCCCTTTTCCCAATATAGTAATCGCTTTCTTCTTTTATTCATTCGATTTTTATTATGCCTCAAAAATTTAAATTACTTTTTTCTTTATCTTAAACAAGATTAAAAAATCATTAACAAAATATTCACTTTCACTTTATAAACCTTATCCTACTATCGAAATATCCAAGGCTTCTCTTTTACATTGAACATAAAACAGTGGTATAATTATTCATAACAAGTCAGCTTTTCGCGAGGAGGTTAGATATGTGGAAACTTTATTATTAACACTAGTCTTTATGAGTATTGTTGTCTTACTTTTAACAACCATGTTCAAAACAGGACTTGTCTTAGCGATTGCAAGTCTATCAGCTTTCTTTTACTTCGCTTCCATCGACAGCTGGACACCGATATTATTATTAGTGGTCGGCCTTTTACTAATTATCCTAGAAATATTTGTACCTGATTTTGGCTTACTCGGATTATTAGGGTTTGCATCAATTGTTTTAGGGCTCTATTACACAACTGGAGACTTTGGAAAGACGATGACAGATTTAATTATCGCTCTGAGCGTATCATCTATATTCGTTATTATATTATTTAAGAGTGGTTATTCATTTACCAATTGGAACCGATTTGTTTTAGATGCGCAAATCAAAGCCGATGAAAATATAGAGCGAATGGAAGAAGATAGACGATTAACAGCAGGAATGACTGGAATAGCAGATACAGCCTTGCGCCCTTCTGGGAAAGCACTGTTTGAGGATATGCAAATTGCCTTTGATGTACTAAGTGACGATGGTCATATTTCTCAAGGTACCAAAATTGTCATTCAAGAAATAATTGGCAATAAAATTATTGTTCGAAAAATATAAAAATAGAATAGGGGTTAATTAAATGGACTTTCTTTTAGATCCAAGCTTTGTCAGTACACTTATTATCGGTATCATCCTTATCTCACTTATTAGCGTGTTTTTCAGATTTATTCCCATTGGTTTGTGGATTACCGCTTACTTTTCTGGGGTTAAAGTTGGACTCTTTACTTTAGTTGGGATGAGGTTACGTCGGGTAAACCCACAAGATATCATCCGTCCTCAAATTAAAGCTACCAAAGCAGGGCTAAATATATCAATTGATGATTTAGAAGCTCACCATTTAGCAGGTGGTAATATTAATGATGTAATTGATGCGTTAATCGCTTCGGAACGTGCAGATATTGCGTTAACTTTTGAAAAAGCAGCAGCAATTGATTTAGCTGGACGTAGTGTTTTCGAAGCCGTTCAAGTATCGGTAAATCCTAAGGTTATTGAAACACCACTAATTGCAGCTGTTGCAAAAAATGGTATCGAAATTATTGTAAAAGCTAAAGTAACTGTTCGTGCAAATATCGAACGCCTTGTGGGTGGTGCTGGCGAAGACACAATTATCGCTCGTGTTGGTGAAGGTATTGTTACAACTGTAGGTTCATCAGACACTCACTCACATGTCCTTGAAAATCCAGATATGATTTCAGAAACAGTTTTAAACAAAGGATTAGACTCCGGAACTGCCTTTGAAATCCTTTCAATTGACGTTGCGGATATGGATGTTGGCCGAAATATTGGTGCAGCACTACAAACTGATCAAGCTGATGCAGACAAGAAAATTGCACAAGCTAAAGCTGAAGAAATGCGTGCAATGGCTGTAGCTCATGAACAAGAAATGCAGGCTAAAGTAACTGAAGCACAAGCTCAAGTACCATTAGCAATTGCTGAAGCTCTTAGAAGCGGTAACTTAGGCGTTTTAGACTACTACAACCTAAAAAACGTTGAGGCAGATTCAGCGATGAGACAATCAATCTCAGATGATGTACGCGATGCGGATTCTACAGACAGTGAACTCTATTAATTCGTACTAAATATTAATCGAGTATAAATTGACAGTATTTTGAAATGGATGTGCTTAAATGAATTCAAACCAATCAAAAAACTTAACTCAAAAACAAAAAGATTTAGTAAAAAGACTTGAAAATATTAGAAATACTAGAGCTAGTAAAAATCAGGAGATAGGTAAACCCGAGACAACAAGGGATTCAAGCAGTTCGCAAAGACGAAATGAGCATGCACGGC
>CAYROB010000107.1:0-570 GCA_964425775.1 uncultured Carnobacteriaceae bacterium | reverse complement strand
TTCTAAACGAACAGTCGAAACCAAAAGAACGCGCACCTCTAAGCCGAGTGAATTTGCACGACCAGCTGCAGGACCACCAGTAACAGCTGCTCCAAAGTCAAGATACAAACCGCGAGCGGTTCAACCTCGTAAACAAGCGCAGCAGACTAAAGTAACGGCAAAGAAAAAGAAGCATGAGAATAACTATATTGAACAACTCTCAGATGGAAAAAAACTCGCACAAGCAATTGTCTTGAGTGAGATTCTAGCTAAACCCGTTGCTTTACGAAAAAGATAAGCAGTCAAACGAATAAAAAAATAGTGTTGGATGAATTAAATTCATCCAACACTATTTTTATTTTAACTATAAGGTTCCTGAGCGAATGATAGAAATCAATAACCATAATCCCATAATACCAGCACCTACAAAGATAAAGATACTCAAACTCGTAAGTCCAGGACTTGTTGTACTGACCGTGATTAAGGCAGAGGCAAGTATCAATGCGGCGATAATAATAGCAAACACTACCCGATTCACCATTTTATTTAACTCAATACTCTTCTTTTCCCAACCCAATATTTCGAGATTAA
>CAYROB010000106.1:1868-5284 GCA_964425775.1 uncultured Carnobacteriaceae bacterium | reverse complement strand
TGTCGTTATCATTATTTTAATCCAGTAATAGAAGAAGGAAGCGAATAAAATGGATATTTTTGGACAACTTGAAAATGTAGAAATCAGATACCAAGAAATCAACTCGATGTTAAGTGATCCTGAGATTACAAAAGATACAAATAAGCTTACAGAGCTCAGTAAAGAAGAGGGCGAATTAAGAGAGACGGTACAAGAATACCGTAAGTATAAAGAGGTCATGGAAGAATTAGCAGAGATTGACGAATTATTAAATGAAGACTTAGATGCAGAAATGAAAGAATTAGCTGAAATGGAACAAGAGGAAATGGAAGCTGAAAAAGCTGAATTAGAAGAAAAGCTAAAGTTATTGATGACACCAAAAGATGAACATGATGGCAAGAATATTATTATGGAGATTCGTGGTGCGGCCGGTGGAGATGAAGCACAACTCTTTGCGGGGGACTTATTCCACATGTATCAAAAATATGCAGACCATCAAGGCTGGAAAATAGAAATACTCGAGAAATCTGGCACAAGTATTGGTGGTTTTAAGGAAATCATCTTCTCAATTAGTGGCCAAAATGTTTACTCAAAATTGAAGTTTGAGAGTGGAGCGCACCGAGTTCAGCGTATCCCAGAAACAGAATCACAAGGACGCGTGCACACTTCTACTGCAACAGTAGTGGCCTTACCTGAAGTAGAAGATGTTGAAATCGATATTGATCCATCCGATATTCAAGTGGATATTTATCGTGCAAGTGGTGCTGGTGGACAGCACGTTAACGTGACAGACTCTGCTGTGCGTTTGACGCACGTGCCAACTGGAATAGTTGTTGCGATGCAGGAAGAACGTTCCCAGCTTAGAAACCGAGAAAAAGCAATGAAAGTGCTACGTTCACGAATTTTTGACCATTACGAAAGAGAAGCACAGGCCGAAGTTGATGCGGAGCGTAAGTCAACAATTGGTACAGGGGATCGTTCGGAGAGAATTCGTACGTATAACTATCCACAAGGTCGTGTTACAGATCACCGAATTAATTTGACGGTCCACAAGTTGGAACAAGTGTTGAATGGTGAGTTAGATGAGATTATTGAAGCGTTAGCCCTTGAAAGTCAGGCTGAAAAACTAGGGGAATTATAATATGTTTATAGCGACTGAGGGTGAAGCTAAATATTTTGAAGTCCTTCAAAGGGCTTCTTCTTTTTTGAAGAAAAAAGGACTACCCGTTTTTGCAGCGGAATGGATGCTGCAGGAAAGACTTGGTTGGTCAAAGACTGATTTAGTCCAACATTATCGCGAGATTATGCCGCGAGGACAAGTAGAAATATTTGAACAAGATATCAATCAATTTTACGAAGGAAAGCCGATGCAACAAATTATTGGACATGACTGGTTTTACGGGCGTAAGTTTATTTTAAACGAGCACACCTTAATTCCACGTCCGGAAACGGAAGAGTGGTTGGATCGGGTGTTCAAAGAATTGCCTGAGCGTCCACTCAAAGTGTTGGATATTGGGACGGGTACAGGTGTTTTAGCCATTACGCATAAGTTAGAACGACCAGCGGATGAAGTGGTTGCTGTGGATATTAGCGTGGAAGCTTTAAAAATTGCCCGGAAAAATGCAGAGAGATTAGGTGCAGATGTCTCTTTTATTGAAAGTGATTTATTTGAAGCACTAACGGGCGCAACCTTTGATGTAATCTTGTCAAATCCACCTTACATCAGTCAAAAGGAAATCGAGTTGATGGACAAATCAGTGCTTGAATATGAACCGAAACAAGCATTATTTGCCGAAAATGATGGCTTGGCGATTTATGAAGAGCTCGCAGTAGATATAAGCAATTATTTAAATGATGTATACTTTGTATTTTTGGAAATTGGTTTTGCCCAAGGTGAAAAAGTAAAAAACTTATTTCAGGAGGCTTTACCAGCAGCAGAAGTTGATATATGGACTGATTTTAGCGATTTGGATCGAGTAGTGACCATCTCGAGTTAAAGTTGTGGACAACCCCTGTGGATGAATGTGTATAACTAATGATAAAATGAGTTTTATGAGGATTAGGCTGTGGGTAAATAGAATACTTATGCACAGGCAGTGGAAAGAGTGATGATCAATGAAGACAGAACGTTTTACCAAGAAGGATTTATCTGAAGCAGCCAAACTAGTACAAACCGGAGAAATAGTCGCTTTTCCAACGGACACCGTTTATGGCTTAGGTGCGGATGCGCGAAATGAAGAGGCGGTTAAAAAAATATTTGCGGCAAAAGGTAGACCGGCAGATCGGGCGCTAACTGTCCTTATAGCAGATGAAAATGATCTAAATAAATACGCCGGTGATGTACCGCAAGAAGCTAAGTTGTTAGTAGAAAAGTTTTGGCCAGGTCCTTTAACAATTGTTTTAAATAAAAAGGATATTTTTGCGCCCTCAGTAACGGCTAATTTAGAGACCATTGGTTTACGGATGCCGAACCATCCGTTGACACTTGCTTTCATAAAAGAGTGTGGTGTCCCACTAGCAGCGCCCAGTGCGAATTCATCGGGGCATTTAAGTCCAACCACGGCGGAACATGTTTTGTCAGACCTTGATGGGAAAATATCTGCTATTATAGATGGGGGCGAGACACCTTTTGGGATTGAGTCGACTATTTTAGATTTATCAAATCCTGTGAAGCCTATGTTATTGAGACCTGGTGGGATAACTAAGAATCAGCTGGAAGCAGTAATTGGCAAGACAGTATTTGTAGAAACAGAAGATTCAAACAAAAAAAATGAAAAACATTATGAACCAAAAGTTCCTCTATACATTGTAGAGTCAGATTGGCAAAAGGCCATTAAAAAGTTAAAACAGAAAAATGAACGAATTGGCATCTTAGCAAGTGAAAGAATCGTTTCTGAATATGAAGATCAAGCAGTTGAGTGTTACTCATTAGGCGAATCAGGTGACATCAAATCTGCGAACAATAATTTGTTTAAAGCCTTACGCGCGCTAGAGCAATCAAGTGCAACAGTAATTTTAGCAGAAGCGTATGGCCATGATGAATTAAGTGAAGCTTATACAAATCGGTTAAAAAAAGCAGCAGCTAACAAAACTGTATAATTTTTTACTGAAATAAACTAGATTTAATAGAATATCTTTAGTAAAATTGACTGGATAGAGTAAAGCAGTAAAAAAAGGAGCAAATAAAATGAAAAATGTTCATGTTATCGAACACCCTTTGATTGAGCACAAGTTGACGATTATTCGAGACAAAAAGACAGGTACAAAAGATTTCAGAGAAATTGTTAATGAAATCGCTCGTCTACTCGCTTATGAAGTTTCTAGAGACTTACCACTAGAAGATGTAGAGATTGAAACACCTTTAGTAAAAACAACAGAAAAAAAGTTGGCTGGAAAGAAAGTAGTAGTTGTGCCAATATTAAGAGCAGGTCTGGGAA
>CAYROB010000106.1:0-1835 GCA_964425775.1 uncultured Carnobacteriaceae bacterium | reverse complement strand
TTGGCTTATACCGTGATGAAGAGACAATGGAACCGGTCGAGTATTTTGTGAAAATGCCAAATCATATAGAAAACCGTCAGCTATACATTGTTGATCCAATGTTAGCGACAGGTGGCTCAGCGATTGCAGCGATTGATTCGGTGCTAGACCGCGGAGCAAAAGCCGAAAACATTAAGTTTATTTGTATCGTAGCTGCGCCTGAAGGGGTCAAAGCGCTACAGGATGCTCATCCAGATGTTGAGATATTTACTGCATCATTAGATGAGAAACTAGATGAAAATGCGTATATTGTTCCAGGATTAGGAGATGCAGGCGATCGTCTGTATGGAACGTTATAAATAAAAAGAGCTTAGTAAGCAAGGATGATAAAGGGGAATACACATGGAATTTATCCGCGTACAGTCACTAATAACTATATTGTCACATTTTATATTTATCGCAATAAGCTATTGGGCTGTACAAAGTTTACGTACTGACAAACTATTTAAAAAAAGTCACCCCCAACAATTAAAGATGTTTTATTTGCTTGTTTCCATTGTGATAGGATACACTGCAAGTAATTTCTTCTTAGATTTCTTTACTCACTCCCAAAATCTATTGCTCTTTTTAGGATAGGGGAGAGGAGAGTTTAGTTAAGAAGTAAATTCTACAAAAAGAATTTTAAAGAATATTAGAAACGACCCTGTTTTAAAAGAAAAATTTACGTATTACTATATTATGATGCTGGAAAACTATCAACGTCATTAGTTAGTTGTTGATAGACCAGTAATAACGCTTGAAAATATGTTGGAGGTGTAATCGATGGAATCGATTATTGTACGAGGCAATCAAAGCCTAAATGGTACGGTGGAAATTGAAGGTGCAAAAAATGCAGCTTTACCTATTCTTGCTGCTACTATTTTAGGAGAAGATCAAGTTACGGAACTTAAAAATGTTCCTTTACTATCTGATATTTACACAATAAAAAAAGTATTAGAATATTTAAATATTGAAATTGAATTTAATGAAGATAAAAAAACGATGCTAGTTGATGCAACAATGCCAATAAAATCAGACACACCCTTTGAATTTATGAGTCAAATGCGTGCGTCTATTTTGGTGATGGGTCCTTTATTAGCGCGAAATGGAAAAGCGCGTGTCGCGATGCCTGGTGGTTGTTCTATAGGTTCAAGACCGATTGATTTGCATTTAAAAGGTTTTGAAGCAATGGGTGTTGAAATCGAACAAGGACATGGTTATTTAGAGGCGACTGTTGATCAATTAACAGGTGCTAATATTTATCTGGACTTTCCAAGTGTAGGAGCCACTCAAAACATCATGATGGCTGCAACTCTGGCTGAGGGTACAACAGTTATTGATAATGCTGCACGAGAGCCCGAAATTGTTGATTTAGCAAACTATTTGAATCTAATGGGCGCAAAAGTAATTGGAGCTGGAACTGAAAAGATCCGTATTCAGGGAGTTAACAAGTTAATTGGAACAAGTCACCGAATTATTCCTGACCGCATTGAAAGTGCGACATTCATGGTAGCGGCGGCAATAACAGAAGGAAATGTTTTAATAAAAGATTGTATGCCTGAACATAATCAGCCACTAATTGCCAAATTAGGTGAAATGGGTGTGCTTATTCAAGATGAGGGGAATGGATTGCGAGTTATCGGACCAAAAAAATTAAAGGCAGTTGATTTTAAAACACAGCCTTATCCTGGTTTCCCAACGGATGTTCAATCACAAATTACGATTGCCCAATTGAAAGCTGAAGGAACAAGTGTCATGACTGAAACAGTTTTTGAAAATCGATTTAAGCATTTAGATCAAATGCAAAAAATGAATGC
>CAYROB010000105.1:0-5311 GCA_964425775.1 uncultured Carnobacteriaceae bacterium | reverse complement strand
AGTTCAACATCGTGCCCCATTCTGCAACAGAAGCTTCTAAACCAAGACCAATAAATCCTAAACCAACTACGGATAAAATGGCTGTAGCTACTCCCATCGAAGATTGAACAATGATTGGTGACATAATATTTGGAATAATATGTTTGAAAATAATTCTTCCATCATTTGCACCCAAAGCTTTACTCGCTTCAATAAACTCTTGCTCTTTTATTGAGATAACGCCAGAGCGAATCACTCGAGCAAAAATAGGAACATTCGCAATACTAATCGCAATGACTAAGTTGCGTAAACTCGATCCTAATGAAGCTACAATCGCAATCGCAAGTAAAATCGAAGGAATCGATAACAGCACATCTGTAAAGCGCATGATTAATGTATCTACCCATCCTTGATAATATCCTGCAAGAATTCCTAGAATACCCCCAACAATCAGAGCTACCACAACAGCACTTACCCCAACAGTCAGTGAGATTCTTGTTCCATAGATAATTCTACTTAAAATATCACGTCCTAGGTCATCTGTCCCTAGCCAATGAGTGGCATTTGGAAATTGCAAAGCATTTGATAAGTCTTGCTCACGCATTCCATAAGGAGCAATCCAATCTGCAAAAACTGCCACAAAGGCTAGTAATATAATGAAAGCTAAACCTAACATCGCTCGATGATTTCGTCTAAGTGAGTACCATATTTCCGCCCAAGCCCCCTGAGGAATATCATTCATTTCTTCTACTTCTTTTAATTTCTTTTTGTTAAAAATCAATTTTGACTCCTCCTTTAATCATACTGGGATCGAATGCGCGGATCAATGTAAGCATATAAAATATCGACACTTAAGTTCACAAGTGTAAAGATAAAGGCAATAAATAAAACCCCACCTTGGACAACCATTGCATCACGTGT
Organism: uncultured Carnobacteriaceae bacterium; assembly: GCA_964425775.1. Classification (GTDB taxonomy): domain Bacteria; phylum Bacillota; class Bacilli; order Lactobacillales; family Carnobacteriaceae_A; genus Atopostipes. Next base: position 4,411 of record CAYROB010000105.1, on the reverse strand, counting down.
TCGAATCGCGTTTACCATCATTGTTCCTAAGCCATTTATACTAAAGATTGTCTCCGTTAAAACGGCTCCTCCTAAAAGTGCACCAAACTGTAAACCTATTACAGTTACTACCGGAATCAATGCATTACGCAAAGCATGTTGGAATATAATGCGGCCATCCGAAACACCTTTTGCTTGAGATGTTCGAATATAATCTTGATCTAAGACATCCATCATGCTAGAACGTGTAATTCGAGTAATTGTCCCCAATGATGAACTAGCTAAGGCAAAAACTGGCATAACCATATGCTGCCATGTTGTAAAACCTGTCGCTGGTAATAAACCTAATGTTGATGTAAATAAAATAATGAGCAATAAAGCAAACCAGAATGTTGGAATAGATACACCAATTAAGGAAATAAACATAACCACATTATCTAGTTTTGAGTACGGACGTGTTGCTGAAATAACACCTAATGGTACACCAATTAGTGAAGCAAATAAGATACTCCAACTGGCTAACTTAATTGTATTTGGCAATCTCACTAAAATCTCATCTAGCACTACTCGGTTCGAAACATATGATCGGCCTAAATCCTGTTCAAAGATAACGCCTCTAATATAACCAAAGAATTGTCCAAGGAATGAACGATCTAATCCCATTTCTATTCGAAGTGCTTCGTAAGCTTGCTCAGTTGCTCCTTCACCAAGAATCATTGTTACTGGGTCTCCTGGAGAAAGATACATAATTGTAAAGACGATAAAGGACACACCCAACAAAATAGGTATTAGCCACAATATTCGTTTTATAATATATCGAAACATAATAATACATCCCCTACTAATAAATAAAGGGCCAAACTATTGACCCTTTATCCATATTCTACTTATTTATTAATCCAGAGTTACAACACTTAAATCGTAGTTTCCTGCAGGATTGTGTACGAAACCTTTTACTTTGTTATTGAAACCTGTCACGTTTTCACGTGTTTGTAAGAATACCCACGGAACTTCATCATGAATAATCTCTTGTGCTTCCTGGTAGTACTCGATACGTTGCTCTTGGTCAGTTGTGTAACGACCTAGGTCTAACAACTCATCTACGCGGTCATTTGCATAGAATGTTCTGTTTCCAGATTCTCCAAAGCTATTTGAGTGGAATAATGGGTATAAACCATAGTCCGCATCTGTTGTAACAGTTGTCCATCCGAGTAAGAACATGTCTGCCTCACCAACTGCTGTTGCATCAAGATACGCGCCCCATTCCATTTGACTGACTTCAACTGTAATACCAAGTTCTGCTAATGCTTCAGAAACAACTTGTGAGACTCGAATTCTTTCTTGACTATTATCTCCTACGTTAAGAGTTAGTGTAAATCCACCATCTGCATAGCCTGCTTCTGCTAATAAATCTTTTGCTACATCAAGGTCATAAGGAATTGGTTCTAAAGAATCATTAAAAGCAAATACTAACTCGTTAATCGGACCTGACATCTGCTCTCCGACTCCTTGATAAACTGTATCAATGATTGATTGAACATCAATTGTATGAGCAATTGCCTGACGTACTTTTACATCACGTAATGGTGTATCATTTTTCAAGTTTAATCCTAAATATTCAGCACCTAAGTTTGGTGTATTTAGTAAAGTAAGCTCATCGCTTTCTTCAACTGCTGAAATATCAGATGGTGAGATGTCATAAGCGATATCCACTGCGCCACTCTCTAATTCGATTAAACGAACACTTGGGTCAGCAACTGTTGAGAATTCAATTCGGTCAACTTTTGCCGCATCTCCCCAATAGTCTTCGTAACGGTCCGCTGTAACACTTGCACCAGTAACCCATTCGTCAAATACAAAAGGTCCTGTACCAACAACAACAGTAACTCCGTAGTCTTCACCTGCATCTTCAACAGCTTTTTCATTTAAGATAGCAACTGTTGGGTGGGCTAAGTGAGTCAAGAATGGTCCAAATGTATCTTTTGTTCCTACACGAATTGTGTAATCATCAATAACTTCGATTGTATCTGGGTCAATTGAATCAACAATGTGACCAATTGTTGGTGACTCAACTGCACGACGTAATGTAAAATCAACATCGTTTGCTGTAAATGTTTCACCGTTATGGAAAGTAACACCTTCTCTTAATTTAAATTCGTAAAGATTTTCTTCAACCTCTTCCCATTCAGTTGCAAGTCCTGGTACTAATTCTAATTCTGGTGTCTGAACAATCAAGTTCTCATAGATTTGTTTTGCTACACGAGTAGTTGCTTGATCGTTGGTTGCTTGAATGTCAAAAGTAACTGGGTCGGCCCCATTAGCTACTCTTAATACTTTCGGTTCTTCGCCACCACTTGCTTCATCGCCACCATCATTGCCATCGGATCCACATGCCGCTAAAAATAATAAAGAAATTAAAGAAATTATCCATAATTTATTTTTTAAACTTTTCATTTAATAACCCCTCCTGATTTAATTTGGTAATGAAATTCTATCACAGGATTCTCATTTAAGCAACAGTAAATTAGAATTAAATTAGAGATAAGTAAGTTTTTTGATGACAAATATTACCTAAACCCTTATACATAAGAATACAACAGACTCTTAGAATAAACATGATTAATTAAATAACCCTCATATATCTATCTTAAGTTTCTAAATAAAAATGAAAAGTTCGCCCTGAACAGATAAACTGCAGGACGAACTTTATATAAAACCACTATTTTCAAATTATATCTTTTTTCTTACTTTCAAGGAAGCATCATGAATAAGAGCGCTGCAACAACTGCTCCAACGATTGGTCCAACTACTGGTATCCATGAATAACCCCAGTCAGAATCACCTTTACCTTTAATTGGTAGGATTGCATGAGCAATTCTAGGCCCTAAGTCACGCGCAGGGTTAATTGCATAACCCGTTGTACCACCCAGAGACATACCAATCGAAACAATAAGTAATCCTACAACTATTGGATTTAATCCATCTGCAAAAGTATTATTTCCAAATGCTAAAAGTCCAAATACTAACATAGCGGTTCCTAGTGCTTCACCGAACACATTTGATGGTGTGTCGCGAATTCCAGGTGCTGTCGAGAATGTAGCCAAAATACCACCCTGATCCTCAGTTGCTTCATAATGTGGTTTGTAGTGTAACCAAACTAGTGTTGCTCCCACAATGGCGCCAACCATCTGTGCTCCTATATATGGGAGAACTGATCCCCATTCAATACCACCTGTGATTGCCATTGCAATAGTCACTGCTGGATTAATATGGGCAGGTGATAAGAATCCTGATACATAAACAGCAATCGTTACCGCAAGACCCCAACCTAAAGTAATCAGTACCCAACCTGTGGCCTTTGATTTGGTTTTATTTAAGACATCCGCTGCAACTACACCATTACCTAATAAAACTAAGACAAGCGTACCAATGAATTCGCCTAACATCTGTTGCGTTAGTGTTGTTTCCATATCTACTTCTCCTTTTTTATTTTTTTAATTTTTCTAATGTAATATAAGAAATCATTTCGTCTAAATCACTTTGTTGCTTAGCTTTTGTTTGTTCATCCCAATCGAAATAACTCGCCATATAATCAATAACTAATTCTTTCCAATGCTCTATCTTATCTGATTCAAACAATAATATTCCTGTTCGCCGTAAAAAGAAATCGATCGGCGTCATGACACTTTCAAACTCTAGCGCATATAATAAGGATAATTCTAAAGGTAAAGGCAATTTATCTGACTTCATTTCATCTTTCAGTGCAAATAATGTTTGAATATTTGTACCGTACCATTGAATTAACTTTCTTGCTTCTTGTTCAGTTAAACCAATCGCTGTTGCTTTGGGTACATTCTCCACGATATATTCATCCATTGATGTTCCTTTGGGGATGTCGCCACCAGAAAGCGGCAAATTCTGCGTATCTCCCTCAGGATAAGTTTTATCTGTTTTTTCTTTCAATTCTTTTTCAATCATTTCAAACGTGTCTTCTGCCATCAAGCGGTAATCGGTTAGTTTTCCACCAGCAATCGTTACTAATCCTTTTTCTGAAAGGAATACATCGTGCCCTCTCGAAATTTTTGAAGCATCGGTGGTATCTTCTTCTAATAGTAAAGGACGTAAACCTGACCAACCTGTTTCAACATCATTAATTGTCAAATTTGCACCCGGGAAACGATAATTCACAGCTTTTAACAAATAATCTACATCCGCTTCTGTAATACTTGGTTCAACTAAATTTTCATCATAAGGTGTATCGGTTGTGCCAAAATATGTTTTCTCACCTCGAGGTACAACAAAAATCATTCGTTCATCATTTAATCCAGTGTCAGTATAAATCGTCCGTTTCACTGGGCCGCCCCTTTCCTTTTTCTTCAAAAAATCCTCATATGCCTTTGATGTATCTACTGCTACCATGAGAAATGAAAAA
>CAYROB010000104.1:0-5317 GCA_964425775.1 uncultured Carnobacteriaceae bacterium | reverse complement strand
TGCTTGAATTAGCCAAAACGATTGTTGATTACTATCCAAACATCAATCCCTCACTTTTGTATTCAGGTTTGGTCTTGCATGATTTAGGAAAAGTAATTGAATTGAGTGGACCAACAGCCACTGAATACACGCTACAAGGACAATTAATCGGTCATATTGTGCTGGTTGATCAAGAAATTGTATTAGCATGTAAAGCGTTGAAAATTGATAAAGAAGCTGAGGAAGTAGTGATGTTGCGCCATGTGATTTTAGCGCACCATGGCTTGCTAGAATACGGTTCACCAGTTCGTCCACAAGTGAAAGAGGCAGAGATTATTCATTATCTAGATCAGATTGATGCCAAAATTAATATGATGGAAGATGAACTATCCAAAGTCGAACCAGGGGAATTTACCCCGCGAATTTGGGCACTTGAAAATCGAACATTCTACAAACCAAACTTTGACTCTGAATTTAATAAAAAAGAAGAATAGACAAGCAAATTATGAATTTAATAAAGTAAACTTGAAGAAAAGATGAATTTGTTTGCTATATTTTAATAATGCGTTTGTTTATGGTATATTACACCAGTGCTCGCAGAAAGATTGAAACAAAATTAAATGGAAATAGGAAGTGTAATTCTAAATGAAGAAAATTTTACTAGCTACATTAGCAAGTTCAGCGCTTATTTTATCAGCTTGTTCAACAAGTGATGAGATAGCATCAACAGAAGCTGGACGCATTCGCGAAGATGATTTATACGAAGCAATGAAGAATGAACAATTACAAAGTGGAATGACTGTTGGAGAAACAGTTCTTCAGCGCTTGTTGATTGAAGATATTTTCAACCACCTACATGGAGATAAAGTATCAGATGAAGATGTGGATGCTGAGTTTGAAAAATCGGCCGAAGCCTATGGTGGAGTAGAAGATTATACAGAAATTCTAGAAGCCCAAGGGATGGACATGGATTTTATCAAAGATAATATTCGTTTGACCCTGTTAATTCGCGAAGCAGTTAAAGAAAATATTGAAATAACTGAAGCAGATTTAGAAGAAAAGTATGAAGAAATGAAACCTGATGCAACGGTTCAACATATTCTAGTAAGCGAAGAAGATGAAGAGTTAGCAAAAGAAATTATCGCTGAATTAGAAGATGGAGCAGACTTTGCCGAATTAGTTGCAGAGCATACAATTGATCCAGGAAGTATGGAAACAGAAGGTAAGTACTCATTTAACGAAGGTGATATGGTACCTGAGTTTGAAGAAGCCTCATTTGCTTTAGCAGAAGGCGAAACAACTTCAGAGCCTGTAAAAACAGATCATGGTTTCCACGTTATTCGTCGTTTAGAATTAGACTACGAATCAATGGAAGAGCAAAGAGATGAAATCGAAGCAGCACTTCTTGAGTCATACATCCAAGATCAAGAATTTATGGCTGAGTTAATCTCAGAAATGGCTGTAAAAGCGAATGTTCAGATTTCAGATGATGAACTACAAGGTGCAATGGCAGCTTACATGGCGCCAGCTGAAGAAGAAGCTGAAGACATGGATGACGAAGAAGTAGAAGAAACTGAAGAAGATTCAGAAGAGTAAACGTAAAATAAATTAAATTTAAAAGGTAGAAGTCTTTTTCACAGACTTCTACCTTTTTATTTTCAGTTTATATATCTGTTGATTCATCGGTCGGTAAATCGAGGTTGCCGAGTTCACGGTTGATTTCAAGAAGTTCATCGTTGATTCGACGGGTAGATACAGCCGCTTCATTTTTGAAATCCTCTGCAATTTCCATGACTTCAGGAAGAAAAGTTGTTTGAACGTTTTGCACTTCCGTTGTTAGATTTCGAATGGCCTGCTCGACACCTAAGGCTTGTTCAGAAACATTTTGTAAATTATCTTGAGTCGTTTGGATAAAGTCTTTGACGAATTGCTGATTTTCTTTTCCGGTGCGTGGTGTTCGAATTAAGACATAAGAACCGCCGAGAAGTGCACCAGCTAAAGCACTTAAAGTAAATGTAAACATTTATTTTACCTCCACTTCTTGAATGATGGCTTCTTTGATTGTATCCAATTCATCCGCAGTGTGTTTATCTTCGTTGTGGGCCCATTCTAGACCAAAGTCATCATCTTCAGTGTATCTTGGGATTAAATGAATATGACTATGGAAAACAGTCTGTGAAGCAATTTCTTCATTGTTCACTAAAATATTTAACCCTTTAATTGCTGGATTGGAATCTCTAATAGCGCGCGATACTTTAGGTACTGCACTAAATACTTTTTCAGCAAGTGCTGCATCATAATCATAAATATTCCGCACATGCTTTTTTGGAATTAGCAAAGTATGTCCGGGTGTTACTTGTGACTGATCTAAAATAGCAAAGACATTCTCATCCTCATAGACTTTCCGACTTGGAATATCCCCATCACGAATCATACAAAAAATACATTCTGACATGTTTATACCCTCTTTCTCTTTGTTTTAGTACCTCTATTTTAGCATGAAGAGGTTATTTTCCGAAATGACAAGGGAAGAAGTTATGCTAAGCCAATTTCCTCATAGAGATGATCAAGAAAATCTTCCATTCGTTCAGTCCGACATCGTGCGATTTCTTTGGCTCTAGGTGTGTTCATTGAGTGTTCTAAAACGAGCAACTTTTCATAAAAATGATTCACAATACTATCTTGGGTACGATAATTTTCTTCAGTAATATCAACAAGTGCACGTGGCGGCGTATCATCATAAAGTTGATGGCCTTTGCTCCCACCATAATAAAAAGCTCGGGCAATCCCGATAGCACCAATTGCATCTAAGCGATCGGCATCTTGGACAATTTGTCCAAGCAAATCAAGTTCACGTTTTTGTTCGATATTTTTAGAATAGGATAAGTTTTGAATAATATAGATGATTTTTTGGATAGCCTCTGGACTTGCACCAACATTTTCTAATAGTATTTCTAAATCTACAAGCTTTACTTGGTGAGTCGTTGAGATTTTAGGGTCAATCGTATCATGTAGCCAACAGCTGGCTTTAATAATATCGAGTTCATTTTTCGTTAAGTCACTAGGACTAATGGCTAGGGCATTTTTTTCAACACGCAAAGCATGTTCCCAATCATGCGCTGTTGTATCTTGTTGTAAAACGTTTTTTGCAAAAAGATAAATTTTGTCTAAATTCATATCATCATCCACCTAACAGTCTGTGTTAAAAGGTATTATAGCACAATTTGAGCAAAATTAGATTGTAAAGATTGCATCACCTGTTTGAGAAGTATGCAAAAATGTTGTAAAATGATGGTCTTGTAACAAATAAGAAGATTATTATTTATCGTGAATCGAAATAAAGTTATGGTAAAATGAAAATATACATATTGAGGGGGAAGTAGATGGTTTTAGAAATAACCAATTTAACAGGTGGGTACACACGTAAAGCAGTGATTAAGGATCTTTCCTTTCAAATAGACAGAGGAGAAATTGTTGGTTTGATTGGACTAAACGGTGCTGGAAAGAGTACAACAATCAAGCACATTATGGGTTTAATGGAAGCTTTCCAAGGTGAAATTAAAGTAAATCAATTAACTTTAGAAGACAATCCAATTGCCTATCGCCAAAGTATTGCCTTTGTCCCGGAGACTCCAATGGTTTACCGCGAACTTACACTAAAAGAGCATCTAGAAATTACAGCGATGGCTTATGATATTGACTTTGATCAGCTGATGAAGGAGGCAATGCCTTTACTTGAAAAGTTTAGGCTTGAAGGGCGGCTAGACTGGTTTCCAGAGGATTTTTCTAAAGGAATGAAGCAGAAATTAATGATTACTTCAGCTTTAGTCAGCAATCCAAGTTTATTATTAATCGATGAACCCTTTGTTGGTTTAGATCCAATCGCCATTATGGACTTAGAGGAGCTCTTACTTTTCGAGAAGGAAAAAGGAAACTCCGTTCTGTTGAGTACACATATGTTGTCCAATGCTGAAAAATTGTGCGATTCTTTTGTGATTTTACACAAGGGGATTGTTTATGCAAAGGGGACAACTGAAGAATTATCCGAAGAATTCAATCTAAAAGATGCTGATTTAGAAGATATCTATCGCTATCTTGTAGAGGAAGAAGGCTTTAGAGATGACAATTAAATCATTATTTAAAAAACGACAGGCTTTGTACTATAAAGAACTATTGAAGTATTTTCAGTATATTTTTAATGATCACTTTAGCTTAGTCGTATTTTTTCTTATTGGTGGAGGCGGCTATGCCTATTCAAATTATTTAGATAGTCTATCATCCGGGAATCTGCAGCCTTTAATGATTTTAGTTTTTATTTATTTCTTTTTAGTATTAATGGGAAGTGTGACTTTAATTGTTGAAGAGGCGGATCAACTCTTTTTACTAGCAAAAGAAGAAGAGTTTTATCCAATTTTAAAAGGGGCTGTTTTTAAAAGTTATCTGCAATCGCTGGTTTCAATTGCTTTGACTACATTTATTACATTTCCAATCTTCGCTCAGACAAGTGGAGCGACAGTTGTTGAAGGTTTTTTAATCTTTTTAGCTTTAGCTAGCTTGAAATGGCTAAGTTTGCTCGTAAAAATATATCCCTATTTTTCTCAAAGTGAAGAGGCGTATCAAAAATACAAGTACATCCTCTATTTCATCACTTTGGTTGGAATTGTTAGTCTGAATTTTTTGACAATTACCGGAACGGCATTTATTCTGTCAATAGTGGCAGTGGTTAGTCTTTATTTATTTTATGCAGAAAAAATTTATTTTGATCATTCGCTAAAATGGGAGGCAATGATTGAAATTGAAGAAGCAAGATTGCATACACTTTATCGATTCATTGAGCTGTTTACAGATGTTCCACATATGGAAACGACGATTAAGCGTTTGAACGGATTAGACTCACTGCTTATCGCGCTTTCCAAGCGCTATCCAGAAGCACCTTATTATTATTTGTTGAGAAAGGTTGCGCGCAATACGGAATACAGTGCTTTAGTTTTCAGGCTGACAATAATTGGAAGTGTCTTTATTTATGCAATGGAATCCTATTGGTTTTCTATCCTGTTTACGCTACTATTTATTTATATTCTGGGTTTTCAGTTAATTTCTTTGGTGAAAGAAATTGACAGAGTTCCCCAATTTCAATTTTATCCAGTTACAGAAAAAAAGAAAGTTGATTCTTCTTTATATCTAATCAATCAATTATTATTATTTATGACCGCTTTTTTTACAATCAGTTCAATCTTAAATCGTGGAATTGTTGGTATGACTGTCTTACCTATTGGGATTCTAGCTGCTTATCTTTTTAGTCATTATTATGTACCTTTTCGATTGCAAGAATAGTAGA
>CAYROB010000103.1:0-5456 GCA_964425775.1 uncultured Carnobacteriaceae bacterium | reverse complement strand
CAAGGTGGTATTGGTGATATCTACAACTTCAAATTAGCACCTTCGTTGACACTTGGTTGTGGATCATGGGGTGGAAACTCTGTCTCAGAAAACGTTGGTGCAAAACATTTACTAAACATTAAAACAGTTGCTGAAAGGAAAGAAAATATGTTGTGGTTTAAAGCTCCAGAAAAAACATTCTTTAAGCGTGGATCAATGCCAGTTGCTTTAGATGAATTGAAATCAGTCCAAAACAAAAAACGTGCATTTATCGTTACTGATAAATTCCTATTTGAAAATGGATTTACAGATGGTCTAACTAAAAAATTAGACGAAATGGGTATTGCACACAAAACATTCTTTGATGTTGAACCAGACCCTACTTTAGCGTCTGTAACAAAAGGTGCAAATGAAATGCAAGATTTTCAACCAGATACAATCATCGCAATTGGTGGAGGAAGTCCAATGGATGCGGCGAAGATTATGTGGGTAATGTACGAGCACCCAGAAACTGACTTTATGGACTTAGCCATGCGCTTCATGGATATTCGAAAACGAGTATTAGGATTCCCTGTATTAGGTGAGAAAGCTTACTTTGTAGCAATCCCTACAACAGCTGGTACTGGTGCAGAAGTAACACCATTTGCTGTAATTACAGATGAGAGGACAGGTTCGAAGTATCCACTTGCTGATTATCAATTAATGCCTGACATGGCAATTGTTGATGCTGATTTAATGATGCACGCACCTAAGAGTCTAACAGCTTTCTCAGGATTTGACGTTGTTACTCACGCACTAGAAGCTTATGCATCAGTTATGGCATCGGACTATACTGACGGACTAGCTTTACAAGCATTAAAGCTTTCATTTGAATATTTACCAAGAGCCTACAAGTATGGTGCAAAAGATCCTCTTGCACGTGAGAAGATGGCCAATGCATCAACATTAGCTGGTATGGCGTTCGGTAATGCTTTCCTAGGTATCTGTCACTCAATGGCACACAAATTAGGTGCACAGCACCATATCGCTCACGGTCTAGCAAATGCGTTATTAATGAACGAAGTTGTTAAATTTAACGCTAGCGAAACACCTACAAAAATGGGTACTTTCTCACAATATGATCACCCACATGCACTATCAAGATATGCAGAAATTGCAGATCACTTAGGACTAGGTGGAAAAGATGATCATGAGAAACTAGAGAACTTATTGAATGCATTAACTGAGTTAAAGCAATCAATTGAAATAAAACCAGCAATTAAGGACTATGACATTTCTGAAAAAGATTTCCTGGAAACACTAGACAAAATGGTCGACGAAGCATTTGATGACCAATGTACTGGTTCGAACCCAAGATACCCATTAATGAGTGAATTGAAAGAAATGTACCTAAATGCATACTACGGAAAGGAGCAATAATAATGGAAAAGCAAATTCTTGCAGAACGTACGGACAAACAAGTTTATCGTCAAGGTGATAAAGTTATAAAGAAATTTGGTCCATCCTTTTCTAAATCCGATATTCTAAACGAAGCTTTAAATCAATCTCGGATTGAAGAAACTGGATTAAACATTCCACATTTACATGAGGTCCGATTATTAGACGATGAACGAATGATTGTGATGGACTACATTGAAGGAAAGACTTTACAAGAATTAATGGATGAAAACCCAGAAAAAATGGATGAATACTTAGAATTATTTGTCGATTTACAAATTGAAATTCTTGAAAAAAGATCACCTTTACTCAATGAAATGCATGCAAAAATGCGTAGAAAAATTAAAGAAACCGACTTAAACGCGACTATTCGCTATGAATTGGATACACGCTTAGCTGGAATGCCTAAGCATAGAAAAGTCTGTCATGGTGATTTCAATCCAACGAATATCATAATTACAGATGATGGTACGCCGTATGTACTTGACTGGTCTCACGTGACTCAAGGAAACGGCTCGCATGATGTATCAAGAACTTATCTACATTTCTATCTAGAAAACAATATTGACTTGGCTGAAAAATATCGTGAATTATATGCCGAGAAAACTGATACTGCACTACAGTACATCCTAAAATGGACACCAATTGTTGCCGCAGAACAATTAGTGAATGATATCGAAGAAGAAAGAGACTTCTTACTAGGCTGGATTGATGTTGTAGAGTACGAATAAGATTAATTGATCATTCAAAGAGCACTGAATCCTTTTAGATTCAGTGCTCTTTTTTTCATAAACTTTTCTATTCTATATTTGAAACGCTAATTCATTTCATTTAACTCTTTTCCGTGACTGTTAAACACCTGAATCGCTGAAGTAGCCAATTGCTTATCAGTCATTGCCTTTAGGATGTCCATAGGCACTGTTACTGTATGTGCACCTGCTGTTAATGCTTCAATAACTTGGGTTGAATTTTTAAAACTAGCTCCCATTATTTTTGTAGATAGGCTTCTCTCATCAATAAATGTTCTCATTTGGTAGATGGCATGGTTTGGATCAATATTATTGTTTTCCATCCGATTCACGTAAGGTGCTAGATAGTCGCAGCCTGCCATTGAACCCATTATTCCTTGATCGGCTGAATAAATTCCTGTACCTAGTATAATTTGCTCTGGATATTCTTCTTTTATTTTATGAATAAAAGTCAAACCTACAAAGTTAAGTGGTACTTTAATTCCAATGTCTTTATCTGTTTTAATGGCTTTAATTTTTTGATAATCCTGCTTTAGCTCTTCTACGGTTTCACCAACAAGCTGAACAAACACTATATCCGTTTTTGTTTCCAATATCCTCTCAATTTGTTCCGAACGTGCTACCCCTTCTCTTAACAAAAGTGTTGGATTAGAGGTTACGCCTTTAATAAAACCTAATTGAAGTCCTTCTTGTATCTCTGTGATTTTTACTGAATCTAAATACAATCTAGTTCCTCCTAATATAATTGATTTATTTTACTAACCGACTGAGCCTTCCATTTCAAAACTTATTAGTCGATTTAGTTCAACAGCATATTCCATTGGTAGTTCTTTTGAAATAGGTTCAACAAAGCCAAGCACAATCATTTCAGTTGCTTCCTCTTCTGATAATCCGCGACTCATTAAATAATAAAGTTGCTCTTCTGAGATTTTTGAAACCTTGGCCTCGTGTTCTAAGTTTACATGATCTGTGTGAATCTCGTTATAAGGAATAGTATCCGACTTTGACTTTTCATCTAAAATAATCGTGTCACATTCAATATGCGAATCAGAATGCGTTGCTTTTTCGGAAATATAAACTTGTCCTCGATAGTTTACCTCGCCTCCATCACGTGCAATGGATTTTGAAATGATGTTGCTCGAAGTATAGGGTGCATTATGATAGATTTTAGCTCCCGTATCTTGGATTTGATTTTCCCCGGCCATGGCCATTGTTGTAACTGTACCTTTGGCTCCTTCTCCATTTAAAATCACACTTGGGTACTTCATCGTTAACTTTGATCCGATATTCCCATCAACCCACTCAACGGTTCCTCTTTCCTCAGCAATCGCTCTTTTCGTTACTAAGTTGTACACATTGTCTGACCAGTTTTGAATTGTTGTATAACGGCAATAGCCATCTTTTTTAACAACGATTTCAACAACCGCCGCATGTAGCGAGCTCATCGAAAAAGTTGGCGCTGTACATCCTTCTACATAATGCACACTCGCTCCTTCATCAACGACAATCAAAGTCCGTTCAAATTGTCCTTGTGCTTCTTCGTTAATTCGAAAGAACATTTGAATCGGTACTTCAACCTTCACACCTTTTGGCACATAAATAAAGGTTCCACCCGACCAAACCGCTGCATTCAAGGCTGATAATTTATTGTCTGCATAAGGGACGACTGTTCCAAAATACTCTTTGAATATTTCAGGATATTCTTGTAAGGCAGTATCGGTATCCATAAAGACAATGCCTAACTTTTCAAATTCTGCTTTCATATTGTGATACACAACTTCTGATTCGTATTGCGCGCCAACACCCGCTAAATATGCTCGCTCAGCTTCTGGCACACCAATTCGTTCAAATGTTTCTTTGATTTTATCGGGTACATCATCCCAAGTTCTTGCTGGTCCCTCACTTGCTTGGCGATAAAAAGTATACTCATCAAAATCGATTTCCGATAAATCCGAGCCCCACTCAGGCATTGGTCGCTCTAGAAAATGTTCATAGGCTTCTAGTCGATAATCCAGCATCCACTGAGGTTCATTCTTCCGCTTAGAAATATCGCGTACGATCTGTTCAGTTAACCCTTTACCCGTATCATAGACAGACTCCACTTCATCATAAAAGCCGTATTCATATTCTGTTCTTTTTGGTATATTATTCGTCATTTAAAGCTTCATCTCCTTGGTCCTCTTTGAATTTCTTTAATGCTTCTTCCAGTGCATGCCAGCTTAAGTTTGCACAACGAATGCGCGTTGGAAATTGCGCAACACCTTGCAAGAAAACAGCATCCCCTAAAGGTTGAGTCGCAAGTTCTTCATTTCCTTTGACCAACTCAGAAAACAAATTGATTAATGCGAAGGCTTCTTCGGTCGTTTTCCCTTGCATCAATTCAGTCATCAAGCTAGCACTAGCCATTGAAATTGCGCACCCATGTCCTTCAAAAGCTATGTCTTCTATTTTATTATCCGCTAATCGAAATTGAACATTCACTAAATCACCACAAGCTGGATTCAATAATTCCATCTCACCACTAATCTCTTCGAGCGTTCGTTTGTTTTTTGGATTTTGTGAATGCTCTTTAATTAAAGTTCGATAAAGCATCTCTAAACGTTTTGGTCTCATTCGCTAAAAAACTCCTTTAAACGATTTAAGGAAACAATCGCTTGATCAATTTCTTCTTTACTATTATAAAAACTCAAGCTTATTCGTGAAGTCGCATATACACCCATTTTTCTAATCAGTAACTGCGCACAGTGATGGCCTGCTCGAATAGCAATACCATCTAAGTCCAGACCTGTTGCTAAATCATGCGGGTGAATCGAATCCAAATTAAAAGAAACAACGGCTATCCGGTCTTCTGTATTTGCAGGGCCATAAATGGTCAACCCTTCGATAGCTGCTAACTCTTCTAGCAAATAACTCATAAGTTCTTGTTCATATTGCTCAATTACGTCTAGGCCAATTTCCTTTAAATAGTCAATCGCTGCTCCCAGACCAATCACTCCAGCAATATTAGGCGTACCTGCCTCAAATTTATGCGGTAAGCCAGCCCAAGTCGATGCTTGTTCTTCTACTAGCTCAATCATTTCGCCACCGTATTTAGCCGGTTCTAGCACTTCTAGTAATTTTTTCTTTCCATATAAGACACCGACACCTGTTGGTCCATACATTTTATGGACTGAGAAGGCATAGAAATCCACAGCCAACTCTTGCACATCAACCGTGAGATGACCAATCGCTTGGGCACCATCAACAATTGTATAAGCATCATATTCTGCAGCAATTTCTAGCATTTGCTTA
>CAYROB010000102.1:2287-5494 GCA_964425775.1 uncultured Carnobacteriaceae bacterium | reverse complement strand
ATTTGGTAATGAATTTTCTAGCTTAACTTGACAAATGATATTCTTATAAAGCGATTGATTAGAATCTTAATCTAGCAATAATATCATGATCTTCAGGCATATCATCTGCTTCTAAGATGTATGCAGAAGCATCAGTATTGATCACTTTATCCACGAGCAATTCAACAAAATCATTTTTCTCACTTTCACGATCATAAGTTCCGTCGTCTGCTAATGTACCCGGAATTTCTAACCCTTTTTTCATGTATAGTGTCTGAATTTGTCCACGAGCACTTGCAGAAGCTAAATCATCTGGAATATTCTCAATTCGGTTTGCTGGTGGAACTTCAGCTAGTTCTTGAAGCGCCTCTCTTTTTTCGCGACCAATTAAGGAATTAATTTCTTCAGCAATAACCTTTTTAATTTCATTTTCTTTCATATTTGCTGTCGATCCTAAAATCTTAAAGTCACTTAAGTATTTATTATCAGAAATTGAATGGAAAACAGCTTGGTTTTCTTCAACTGTATAGATAATTAATGGCCACTGAGTTTCAAGTGAATAGTTATTATAAACAAAGCGGTCCACAATACGGAAGTAGTTTTCACGGTCAATATCTCTTTCTTGACTTGTTTCATTATGACCATGGAAAGAAGCAGGGCCGCCTGGACCTGAACCATACGTACCAAAGTTTAATTCGCCACCTGTTCGCTCAGTGCCAAGTGCTGTTTCTAAATCAACTGGTGCGTCTTCATCAATCTCAGTCATATCAAGTTCTGTAATATTAGGACCATGACCTTCAAAAATTCGTGCACTTTCACGTGTAATTAAAAGTAAGTGGTAATCCTGCTCATATTGGAAGTTTTCTACCAAAGGTAAGATATATGGGAGGTTACCAATAACATATTTCTTTTCTACTGGGACAGCAAGATCATAATAATAAATGTTTTCAGCTGTTATATAAACGGCTAAACCGCTTGTATGATTGGCTAATTCATTTTTATTCAATCGGACTACATTCAGTTGTTTCAGTAGTGCATCCTTTTCAGGCAAATCTGAGTTTTTCAATTCTTTTTCAATCTCATTTAAAAGATTACTGAATTGAATACGATCAGCCTCATTGGTAGATCTTGCAGCATGTAGTTCTAGTGCGATTGAGATATAAACTGTGTCCTTTTGCTTTAGTTCCTCTGTTTGAAAAGTGAATAGTTGTTTCATATTTACCACTACCTTTCTTTTATTTCTATCTTCACTATAACAGAAAACGTTGTCATTGATAAATGAAACACAATGAGAGTGCTATTTATTATTGAAATGGTTGCTTTCAAAGGGTGGAAGGCTAGTAACCAGCCCTAAGAGTTCGAAAGAGCTATAAAATATGTTATAATGAGTAGGTGAGTTTTTAAGAGTAAGTAATTAAAAATAAAA
Organism: uncultured Carnobacteriaceae bacterium; assembly: GCA_964425775.1. GTDB lineage: Bacteria > Bacillota > Bacilli > Lactobacillales > Carnobacteriaceae_A > Atopostipes. Next base: position 4,089 of record CAYROB010000102.1, on the reverse strand, counting down.
GATTTTAAAATGGAAGATGGGTAAGGAATGTGGATGAATTAATTGAAGGTATTTTACCTCTATGGAAAGAAAAAGGCATGACAAGTTTTGATTGTGTTTTTAAAGTTCGAAAAATTCTAGGAATCAAAAAAGTAGGACATGCTGGAACACTGGATCCAGAAGTTGAAGGTGTCTTACCGATTGCAGTTGGAAAAGGAACTAAGGTACTAGAGTATTTATTAGAGTCGGATAAAACCTATACAGGTGAGGTTCGCTTAGGCTATTCAACAGCGACAGAAGATGCAACAGGTGAAATTGTTGAACGGCAAGCTGTCAATCAAGATTTTACATCCCAACAAGTTGACGAAATATTAAAAGAGTTTGAAGGAACGATTGAACAAACACCACCGATGTTTTCTGCTGTAAGAGTAGATGGGAAAAGACTTTACGAATATGCATTTGCAGGAATTGAAATTGAACGACCTTCGAGAAGGGTAAATATTCGTGAGCTTAAGCGTACTTCAGAAGTAATTTTCGATTCTATCGAAGAAACAGCGAAATTTTCTTTTGAAGTAACTTGTAGCAAAGGAACTTACATTCGAACATTAGCTGTTGATATTGGAAAAAAATTAGGATATCCGGCGCATATGTCTAAATTGACACGGACCAAAAGCGGAAGTATCACTGCTGAGCAAACACACACATTAAAAGAAGTTGAAATGGCGGTAGAAGAAGGACGAGCCGCTGACTTATTGTTGCCAATTGAATATGGCTTAGAGTCATTTCCAACGCATGCAATTACGGAGGAAATATGGGAGCAAGTCATTAATGGGCGTGTCTTCCAAATTGAAACAATGGAAGTTAAAAAATATCCTGTACTCTTTACTTATCAGGATCAAGCGATTGCCATTTATGATGTGCATCCGACTAAACCGGGGATAATCAAACCAACAAAAGTATTTAGAACAGAATAGTAGGTGTAGTAATAATTGGAAATAATAGAAGTGAAACATCCTTATGATAAGCATAAAATTGTTGATGAAGAGATTGTATTAATCTTAGGTTTTTTTGATGGTGTTCATTTAGCGCATCAAGAATTGATCAAAGAAGGCGTTCGAATTGCAAAAGAGCGCAACATGAAAGCTGCTTTAATGACTTTTAACCGCCGGCCGAAAATTGTCTATGAGAAAGTACCTGATGGAGTTTATACAAATTTAACTCAGTTTAGTCAAAAAGCAGAGCGAATTGAAAAGTTAGGTGTGGATATTTTATATAAGGTGTTTTTTAATTCAGAGTTAGGGAAATTACCTCCACAAGACTTTGTTGAACAGTATATTGTTGATTGGAATGCCAAAGTGGTTGTAGCTGGTTATGATTACACCTATGGAAAGCCAGAGATTGCTTCGATGGATACTTTACCAAAACATGCAAAGGGTCGTTTTGAAATTGTGCAGCTGGGCGAAGAAAAACAGTCTGGACATACTATTAGTTCAACGCAAATTCGCGAGTATATCCAAAAAGGTGAAATAGAGAAAGCCAATGAAATGTTAGGTTATCCCTATGAAACACTGGGTTTTGTAATCCATGGTGATGCAAGAGGACGAGAAATCGGTTATCCCACTGCTAACATCCATACGCATCCGTATACACTACTACCTAAAAATGGTGTGTATGCTGTGTGGTTTACGGTAAAGGGAAAAAAATACCAGGGAATGGCTTCAATCGGTTATAACATTACTTTTGAAGCAGGGAGACAGTTGTCAGTTGAAGTAAATATCTTTGACTTTAAAGATGAAATTTATGGTGATGATGTAAAAATTGAG
>CAYROB010000102.1:0-2277 GCA_964425775.1 uncultured Carnobacteriaceae bacterium | reverse complement strand
CAGAAGAAAAATATTCGGGTGTAGACGCCCTAATTGAACAATTAGAAAAAGATGAAGCGAATAGCCGAAAGATATTAAGTGAGAAGAGATAGATTTTTCAAGCTTTGAATCTTTTTTATTGACACTCTCGCTTAAATTTGTTAAATTATATATACCAATTAGCACTCGCACATGTCGAGTGCTAATTTATTGGAAAAGTAATTGTCTTCAAACGAAAGGATGTTGCGCGATGTTAACACAAAGGCAATTATTAATATTGAATAACATCATTGAAATATTTACAAGAGATGGAGAGCCAATTAGTTCTCAATCGATTGTAAAATCTGGAAACATTCAGGCAAGTTCAGCAACCATTCGAAACGAGATGAGCGTACTTGAAAAATTAAACTTAATTGAAAAAGTGCATAGTTCTTCAGGTCGTGTTCCAACTGTAAAAGGGTATCGTTTTTACGTTGACAATTTGATGAAACCGAAGGCAGTCCATGAAAATAAACGAATAGAAATTAAAGATTTTATGAATAAACATATTTTTCAAATGCAGGATGTCTTTTATCAATCTGCTGAATTGATTTCAAAGTTAACGAATTATACAGCGATTGTTTTAGGACCACAAGCAAATTTAAGTCGTTTGACCGGTTTTCGTATTTTCACATTAAACGAACAACAAATGATGATTGTCTTACAGTTGGATCATCAAGAGGTGCAAAGTATGAATTTTAGAATACCTCCTGGTTTACAAACAGAACATATCCGACAAGTAACTAAATTTATGAATCAAAATTTAGTAGGAGAACCATTATCCGTTGTCTATTATGCGTTGAAAAACGAATTACCACAAATGTTTGAAAAATATTTAGAGATGAATTGGGATATTCCTAAAATGCTTGAGAGAAGTTTGCGTAGTTATGAAAACAAGCAAATGTTTATTTCAGGAAAGCCAAATATACTGGATTTTACAGAGCACATGCAAGTAGGGCAAGTAAAGGACTTATATCGCTTATTAGACAATCAAGGAACATTGTTATCCTTATTCGATTCTAAAGCAGATGGGGAAAGAACCTTTAATGTTCAAATCGGAGATGAATTTGGAGATCAATTATTAGAATCCTTTTCATTAGTGACCGTTCCTTATCGAGATGAACACTTTGGGGGCGGATTTATTGCCGTTCTTGGTCCAACAAATATGAGTTATGATGCAACTTTAGGTGTCATTCAAGTATTAAAAGAAGAGTTACTTGATAAGTTAGAAGATTTTTATTTAGAATAGAGACGTAGTGTAGGAAAGGTGATCGAATTGTCTGAAGATGAAAAAATTGTAGAATTAGAGGCTTCTGAAACTGAGGAAGAAGTAGAGGTAGATGAAGTAGCTGAGCTACAAGAAAAAATTGAGAAGTTAGAAGATCAAAGTTTACGATTGCAAGCAGAGATCCAAAATATGCGTCGTCGTAATCAAAAAGATAGAGAGCAATCGGCTCGCTATCGGTCACAAGACTTAGCAAAAGAAATTTTACCTGCTATGGATAATTTGCAACGTGCTTTAGCGATAGAAGTTACAGATGAAGCGGGCGAAAGCTTAAAACAAGGAATTGAAATGGTTCTGGCTAGTTTTGAACGTGCATTAACAGCAACGAATGTGGAAGAAATCGAAGCAGAAGGTAAACCTTTTGATCCGAATTTCCACGAAGCCTTGGCGCAAGTTCCAGCTAAAGAAGGACAAGAGAGTGGCATAGTTACTGAAGTCTATGAAAAAGGCTACAAACTACATGACCGTGTACTTCGAGCAGCAAAAGTAATTGTGACAGAATAAATTAAATATAAAACTAACTATATATAAAGGAGACTATTAAAAAATGGCTAAAATTATTGGTATTGACTTAGGAACAACAAACTCAGCGGTATCTGTATTAGAGGGTGGAGAACCTGTTATTATCCCAAACAAAGAGGGGAACCGAACAACTCCTTCCGTAGTATCATTTAAAGATGGAGAGATTCAAGTAGGGGAAGTTGCAAAGCGTCAAGCAATTACAAACCCAAACACAATCATGTCCATCAAAAGACATATGGGTGAAGACTATAAGGTAAGCGCAGAAGGTAAAGATTACACACCACAAGAAATTTCAGCGTTTATCTTACAGCATTTAAAATCATATGCTGAAGATTATTTAGGTGAAAAAGTAACAAATGCAGTAATTACCGTTCCAGCATACTTTAATGACTCACAGCGTCAAGCAACAAAAGATGCTGGTACAATTGCTGGTTTAGAAGTTGACCGTATTG
>CAYROB010000101.1:0-5523 GCA_964425775.1 uncultured Carnobacteriaceae bacterium | reverse complement strand
CTATACAAAACTTGAAGAAGTATCTGTTGGAAAAGATACAATGACTGGACATTGGGAAATTGCCGGTTTGCGAATTGATAAGCCTTTCCGTGTCTTCCCAGATGGTTTTCCAGATGACCTTTTAGAACAAATTGAAAAGCACACTGGAAGAAAAGTTGTAGCGAATCGACCTGCATCTGGTACACAAATTATTGATGAGTGGGGCGAGCACCAAATGGAAACAGGTGACTTGATTGTCTATACATCAGCCGACCCTGTACTTCAAATAGCTGCTCATGAAGAAATTATTCCGTTAGAAGAACTTTATGAAATCTGTGAGTATGTACGTGAGATTACTAAAGACGATCCATATATGATTGGTCGAATTATCGCGCGTCCATATGTTGGTGAACCAGGCAATTTTACGCGAACAAGTAATCGCCATGACTATGCATTAAGTCCATTTGATGATACAATGCTTGATCACTTAAAAGAAGCAGATTATGATGTTATTGCAATTGGTAAAATTGATGATATCTTTAATGGTAAGGGTGTCACAGATTCAGTTCGAACTGAATCAAATATGGATGGAGTAGACAAATTAGTCCAAACATTAGGCAAAGACTTTACAGGTTTAAGCTTTACAAACTTAGTAGACTTTGATGCATTGTATGGACACCGTCGTGATCCAGAAGGATATCGAGATGCACTAGAAGCATTTGACGCACGTCTACCTGAAATTAAAGCAGCTATGCGCGAAGATGACTTGTTGATTTTAACTGCGGACCATGGAAATGACCCGACAGCTGATGGAACTGACCACACTAGAGAGTATGTTCCGCTAATGCTTTACAGTAAAAAACTGGAAAAACCAGGTAAACTTGATCAAGGTTACTTTGCAGATATTGCAGCAACAATTCTTGAAAACTTTGAGGTAGAAGCGATGGAAAATGGAAAGAGTTTCTTAAAAAACTTAAAATAATTTGAAATAATATAATATAAAATAAAAGGAGTAAAATTTTAAAATGGCAAATTTAGAAGAGAATGTATACGAACACGCAAGGAAAGCAGCAGCTTACATTAAAGAGCAAGGTGTTGAAGAAGTAGAAGTAGGATTAATATTAGGTTCTGGTTTAGGTGAATTAGCAGACGAAATTACTGATCGAGTAGTCATTCAATATACAGATATACCATCATTCCCGATTTCTACTGTCGAAGGACATGAAGGACAATTAGTTTATGGAATGTTAGGTGGGAAAAAGGTTCTAGCTCTTCAGGGAAGATTCCACTATTATGAAGGTTACTCAATGAACACAGTTACTTTCCCAATTCGTGTGATGAGTGCTTTAGAAACAGAATCATTAATTGTAACAAACGCAGCAGGTGGTGTGAATAAAGACTTTACACCGGGCGATTTAATGTTAATCAATGACCACATTAACTTCTTTGGTACAAACCCATTAATTGGTCCAAACGATCCAAAATTTGGCCCAAGATTCCCAGACTTATCTGTTGCCTATGATGCAGAATATCGTGAGCATGCCGAAGAAGTTGCCGCAGAGCTAGATATTGACTTGAAACACGGTGTCTACTTTGGAATGACAGGACCAACATATGAATCGCCAGCAGAAATCAAAATGATTCGTACGCTAGGTGGAGACTCAGTTGGAATGTCAACAGTTCCAGAAGTAATTGTTGCTCGTCATGCCGGAATACGTGTAGTTGGAATTAGTGCAATTACGAACTATGCTGCCGGAATGGGTAAAGAATTAAATCATGAAGATGTTATCGAAGTTTCAGCGCAAATTCGAGTAACATTTAAAGAATTCATTACAAACTTACTAGAAAAACTTTAAGTAGAAACTAAAAAAATGTGCAATTTATCCAATTTAGATTTTGTCTTTAATTGGGTAAGTTGCATTTTTTTATTAAAATAATGGATATAATCTTTACTAGCCGATTTTCACATTTCATTTATTTGATGTATAATTAGAAACTATAAGTAGATAGCATGAGATGATAAATGGGGGTATAATGGAAAATGAAAGCTTATTTAAATGAATTTGCATTAAAAGATACTATAAAAATTAATGAAAAGAACCACTTAGAAATTGGTGGAGTAGATACAATTGATTTAGCTGAAAAATATGGTACCCCTTTTATGGTGTATGATGTCCAAGCAGTGAAAAATAATATTAATATATTTAAAGAGGCGCTAGCTAGCTATTCTGGTAAAACTGAAATATCTTATGCGAGCAAGGCATTTTCATCCGTTGCGATGTATCAGATACTTAAACAACAAGGAGTATCAATTGATGTTGTTTCGGGAGGCGAGCTTTATTTAGCGAAACAAGCTGGGTTCCCAGCTGAACAGATAAATTTCCACGGAAATAATAAATCGAAGGATGAATTAATAGCTGCTCTTGATTATCCAATTGGGCATGTAATTGTTGATAATTTTCATGAATTAGACATGTTGATTCGTTTGGCGGAAGAGCGCAAACAAAAAACAAAGATTCTCCTTCGATTAACTCCAGGAGTTGCTGCAGATACGCATAAACATATTATGACGGGTAATACTGACTCAAAATTTGGCTTTGATTTACAAAATGGTCAGGCAGAAGAGGCTGTGAAAATTGCTTTAGCAGCAAAATATATCGAACTATCAGGTTTACACATGCATATCGGCTCACAAATATTTGGGACAGAAAGTTATGTTCTCTCGATAGATCAGGTCTTAAAATATGCTAAGCAATGGTCAGTTGATTTTGATTTTAAGATGAAGATTTTGAATATTGGCGGAGGGTTTGGAATTCAACACACACCCGAAGAAGAGGCAGTATCCATCAAAAGTCAAGTTGAAACAATTTGCAGTGAGTTGATTGCTTTACTTGATGTACACGAAATAAACCATCCAATCTTGCAAATTGAGCCAGGAAGAAGTATCGTTGGAACAGCTGGCACCACAATTTACGAAATAGGGAGTCAAAAAAACATTCCAGGTGTTCGAAATTATGTTTCAATTGATGGGGGGATGACTGATAACATAAGACCAGCACTTTATGGTGCGAAATATCATGCATCTTTAGCAAATCGGATGAAAGATAGTCGAACAACTAAAGTTTCAATTGCTGGAAAAGCGTGTGAATCAGGTGATATGTTAATTATCGATTTAGATTTACCCGAAGTAGAAACAGGCGATAAGTTAGCTGTTTTTAACACCGGTGCGTATTCTTTTTCAATGGCAAGTAATTATAATCGTATTCCAAGATTGCCAGTTATCTTTGTTGAAAATGGTAAAGATTTCCTAGCAATCCGTCGAGAAGAGCCGAGAGACTTTATGCGATTTGAAAATCATTTACCAAATGATTTTTAATGATTCTTTAGTAAAAAAATAAATGTTTAATGGTTAGTAAAATCAGGAGGAAACACATGCTTATTCCATATAATGGAGATTATGAAAAAATAACAATGGGTCTATTATCATACATTCCACATTTAAAAGAACCGGAACGTCTTGCGGATGAATTGGCTTTGTATGGTTCAGATTCAAGTCGTGTCATTTATTTATGGCAAAACGCAGAGACAAGTAATTTAATTGCGGTAGTCGGTATAGAAGAGGAAGAAGAATTAATTTTATTAAGACACATTGCAATTGATCCGTCTTTTAGAAATGAAGGGTTAATCTATGTGATTTTGGATAGTTTAGCTGAGAGAGTGGATGGGAAAAGCATTGTAGGTACACTAGAAACAGCAAGTATCGTATCCAGTTGGCAAAAAAGAAAAACAGAAAATCGCAATGACTGATGCATTAAAAATAAAATGAATTGAAATATGTTTAAAGGAGGCGACTTCATGGAAAATAAAGAACTTAGTGAAGTGCAATTACAGCTTGAGTTAGATGTATTTGAGGGGCCTCTGGATTTGCTTCTTCATTTAATCAACAAGTTAGAAATTGACATTTATGATATTCCTATTGCCAAGATTACAAGCCAATATTTGGAATATCTAGAAAGAATGAAGACAAATAAAATCAACTTAGCTGGTGAGTATTTTGTCATGGCTGCTAGTTTAATGCGGATAAAAAGCGAAATGCTGGTACCGCGAAATGAAAATCAAGCAGAAATGATTGAAGACTACTACATGGAAGAAGATCCACGAAAAGATCTTATTCAACTGCTCTTAGAATATCGTCAAATAAAAGAAGTCGTGCCAAAATTTGAAGACCGGCAGACGGACAGAGCGGACTATTTTGGTAAAGAACCAACAGAACTTTCTGCCTATCGAGAAAAAATAGAATTAGAAGACCAAGGGTTAGAAATATCTGATTTAACAGCTATATTTCATGAAGTTTTAGCAAGACACAAACTAGATACACCACAACCAACAACGATTCAGTCAGATGAAGTAACGGTGACAGAGAAAATGGATACTATTTATTCGATGTTATCCAGATTAGAGGGCGAATCCCTTTCCTTTTTTGATTTGATTAATAAGTCGAATCGACAAGAGATAGTTGTCAGTTTTTTAGCTATATTGGAATTAATCAAAGACAACCGGGTTTTAGTGAAGCAAGAGTCAATGGCATCAGATATCTTGGTAACACTAAATAATGATATGAATGAGTATACAGTAAGGTAGGATAGGTATGAATAATATTGCAATAATTGAGGCATTACTTTTTGTAGCGGGAGATGAAGGACTCTCGCTAGAAGTTTTAGCGAAGTTGACGTCTATCAGTCGTGTTGATGTTTTAACTGCTCTTGGAAAATTAGTTGAACGTTATGAAAATGCTGCAGATAGTGGGCTTACTTTGATTGAAACGGCAAATGCTTACCAGATTGTGACGAAAAAAGAATATGCAGAGTATATAAAAGAATATGCCCAATCCCCTTATTCTCAACGATTGAGTCGTCCGCTATTGGAAACATTAGCAATTGTTGCCTACAAGCAGCCAATTACTCGAATTGAAATTGAAGAAATACGGGGGGTGCAGGTGACGGGGAATTTACAAAAACTTCGTGCACGTCAGCTAATCAAAGAGGTAGGACGTTTAGAACGGCCAGGGCAACCCTTGTTATACGGGACAACAGATTTCTTTCTAGATTATTTTGGTATTAATAGCTTAGAGGAATTGCCTGAATTATTAGAAGAGAATGATGATGAAGAGATGTCTGATTTGTTCTTTAAAAATTATCAAGAGACCTTTGAAAAAAAAGAGCAAGAAGACCAGTTTAATGATTTAAACTAATGGAGGAATGAAAAATGGAAAGATTACAAAAAGTAATGGCTCATGCGGGAGTCGCATCAAGAAGGAAATCGGAAGAAATTATTAAAGCAGGTAGAGTGATGGTTAATGGGGTAGTGGTTACAGAACTCGGAACGAGAGTTTCAAGCACTGATGAAGTGGCTGTGGATGGTGTACCAATCACACAGGAACAAAAAATATATGCATTGCTAAACAAACCACGCGAAACCATCTCGACGGTAGATGATCCAAAGAATCGAGAAACAGTAATTGACTTAGTCCAAGCAATCGATGAG
>CAYROB010000100.1:0-5524 GCA_964425775.1 uncultured Carnobacteriaceae bacterium | reverse complement strand
TACTCTCTTTCCCCTGATAACGGCCCATTCCACTTTCACCCACTCCTCCGAAGCCCATATAAGGCGTCGCCAAATGGGTCACCGTATCATTAATCGCCCCACCTCCGAAAGAAATATCGCTTAAGACTTTTTGCTCAACTTCTTTTGATGTTGTAAATAAATATAAAGCGAGCGGTTTTGATCGTGCTTTTATTTGACTAATTGCTTCATCTAAATGCTTGTAAGTCATGATGGGCAAGATTGGTCCAAATATTTCCTCCTGCATAATTGGATCTGTCCATGAGACATCATCCATTAAAGTAACATTGATTTGATGCGTTGTTGCATCTGCTTTTCCACCATAAATGACTTCTCCTGTTTGGACTAAATCCTGCAACCGATTAAAATGACGTTCATTGATGATTTTTGGATAGTCCAAATTTTCTTGAGCCTGTCCCCCGAAGAACCCTTTTAAGCTTTTCTTTATTTCTTCAATAAGCTCATCTTTCACCTCTTCATGAACAAGGACATAATCTGGCGCTACGCAGGTTTGACCAGCATTAATGGCTTTCCCCCATGCAATCCGTTTGCCTGCCATTTTGATATCCGCTGTTTGATCAACAATGGTTGGGCTCTTCCCGCCTAATTCTAATACAACTGGTGTTAGATGCTGGGCTGCTTTTTCCATCACTATTTTTCCAACTTGTTTGCTTCCGGTGAAGAAGATTAAATCAAAATTCTTATTCAATAAGGATTGATTCACTTCAACCGCACCTTCAACAACTGTCACCTGGCCTGCATCAAAGGTATTTTCAACCATCTTTTTAACAACCGCTGATGTCGCAGGTGCAAACTCAGACGGTTTAATGACTGCTGTATTGCCCGTTGCAATTGCTCCAACTAAAGGCGATATCGTCAAAAGGAAGGGATAATTCCATGGAGCGATAATTAATACTTGACCATAAGGCTCTTTGTATACCCGACTGACCGATGGAAATTGTGATAAAGGTGTACGCACACGTTTAGGCTTCAATAACTTATTCATATTTTTCAGCATATACGTAATTTCTTCGCGAACCATGCCAATCTCCGTTGCATAAGCTTCGAATGCGGGTTTGTTTAAGTCCGTTCTCAAGGCCACTAAAATTTCCTCTTCATACGCTTCAATTGCTGCATAGAGTCGTTTCAAACTTTCCTTGCGAAAAGCCATCTCTTTTGTTTTTCCACTCGCAAAATACTCTCGTTGTCTTTCTAATACTCCTCGCGTCTCTTCCATAGTACTCCTCACTCCTTTTTAGTATACTGCTTCTAAGATAACGCTAATCCATGGACCTATCTTAACTTATGTAGCGTGCTCTTGCATGTCAAACAAACGGATACCTGTAATTTTAAAAAAAGAAAAATAATTGTTTACAAGGAATAACTTTTTTTGTTAAAATATTTCTTGTCGAGTTGATGATTATACTTCATCTGGCCGGACTAGCTCAACTGGCAGAGCAATCGCGTCGTAAGCGATAGGTTATAGGTTCGACTCCTATGTCCGGCATTGTTTCATCCCATTTAAAAAGACTAGTGTTCGCTGATTTAGGCTGAACACTAGTCTATTTTTTTACTTCACACTTTTTCACCGTCGTACACTCTAATTGATGCACTTAACCGACATTTCCTTAAAGACAGCATCTCATTTATTTCATCCCAGGGTAAGGTTACTAAGAGTAGAGTTATCCCCCACAAGTAAAAGTGAACGCCTTTTTTCTCCAGAATTTCAAAATCAAATAACGAGATAATTGTACTCGTTACGATAATGAATATTAATTTTCTTGCTGCGTTCTTTAAACGATTGCGATAAGTTGTTGCGATATCAATCGTATTTGAAATCATTAAGGAGATATCATATATTTTCGCTGCTGAAATCTTATTTGTTTTAAGATGAGGTCTTTCCATATTATTTTTAAGTTGCAAAAATGTATCAGGTGTTAACTCCATTATATCATCGAGTATATTGCCACTAATTAATAAGTCTTTTCGTGCAGTCGAGTTGAACATTGCACTGAGATTTTGTAATTGTAAATCCCAATTAGAAATTTCCTTATATTTTAATCCTAATTTTGTAGATACCTCTTCCACATTATAGTTGCTATACGACTCCATATTCCCAAGTTCAGTGAAATTAAATTCAGCATGAAACGATAAATAGGAAGCATGATATTTGTTAGCGATGGCTATCATATATTGTTTGTTCCACCACCAATATACTAAATGCTTGGTAATTAATTCTTCATTCAACTGGTCGATAAAATATAAAACACTCGCCCGCTTATCTTCAATTTCTTGTTCATTTATCAAAATTTCTTGCCTATTGCACTTATCATAGAAATCTTTCTCCAAGTTGTGATTGATTCTCTCCGCAAACAAGACACATTCTTCTTTATTTGTTATCCGCTCAGTCGGTATGTTTAGAACCATATTCATTAATCGGGTAATTTCAAGGGGTAATTTCCCTATCTTTTTAATTGATTCAGTGATTGGCTCTTTTAAATCAAATGAAGCTTCAACATGATCAATATCACTGCTCCAGTTTACCAAGTTCACTTTTCCGCCTCGAATAGCCCGTAACCATGCATTTGACTTCTCTTTGTACCAAACCTCATATTTTGCATTATCCATCGAGTCAGAATCAATTGAACGCTCACCGTACATCCATTGATCCAAATTGCTCTCTTCATTTCTGCCACACTTACAATGTCTTGTTGAATTTTTTAAATTAGCTGCATTTCTTTCTATTTCTTCATCATCGTTTGTAGGCCCAATAATGGTGATTGGCATTTCATCAGCGCCACTGTAGCCTAAAAACTTGGCCACCTCATCTGGCCCCCATTCCATCAGAAAAATGCCATCAAAGACCTCGCTGTAGAAAAGAGTAATCTCTCCTGACAATAGTAAAGTCGCTCTTAAAATGGCTTTCATTACTTCTTGTGCTTCTTGATTATGTAATTTTCCTTCGTTCTTTTCTTTTAAATCTTTTTCACTACTATCAATCCAAAGTTTCGCCTGATATGTCGCATCAAAATCTCGAATAAGTATTCGATTAGGGTCTCCCATACAATTATACCTCCTAGTCCTTTTCTACTATTTGATTATATTTAGATTGCCGAGCATAGCTTAAAATAATTATAGCATAGAATCTTTTACACTAACACGCGTTTATTAACTGAGGATTTGACTTTCCAGATGCTTGAGCGGACTTTTTGTGCTATGGTGAACGTACTAAATGATGAAAGGACGATTAACTATGGTAAATATTTATGATGATTATCGAAATGAACTAGTTGAACAAATCGCCTATGATTTATTTGAAGATTTAGGGGCAGCCCCTGAGCGAATCAACCCCGGTCACCTAGTCGATGTCATGTTGAGGCTTGATGGAAAAGTCAAGATTGATATTCAGAAAAAAGATTTTTTTGCGACAAATGGCGACTTTGCGATTGATTTTGTGGCGTCCTGCGATCCACGAACTGTTGTAGATCCTGCTGTGGAATCCGATGACTTATTTGGTCGCTTTGCTGAAAAGCAAAATATTAAGATCACTAAAAAAGGGAAGCATTTCCAAACCGATAATTTCGACTATTTGATTGTCTTTGTCTATGATGAATTTATCGATGCTAATAAATATGACCGCTATGAAGAAACAAAAGATCAGCCTGAAATCCTGCCCGACTATACCTTACTTATCAAATCCGAAGAATTATCCCAACATGTTCTCGACAATAGTGCATACTATTTCGATCGCCTCGACATTCAAAGAAAAACGAATAATCCGATTATCCATAAAGTCGATTCGTCTATCGTTCATGTACCCGTTGAAAAGTTGAGAGCCGAAACGAATTGTCTTTTCTATGATAAACTTGATGTTAATAAAGAAGAAGTTTTAAATTATTTAGGACTTTAAAGTAATCCCATCAGAAATAGCCCTTAGTCTGTTGATGGACTAAGGGCTATTTCTGTTTTCTGTCAGCACTTAACTAGTAATCACCTATCAAGTCAACAAATCGAACATAATTTAAAAGTTCTTTTGTGAGTTCGCCATCTTTCGTTTTTTGGACAAGCAAGAGTTCTTGCATAAATTCATCACCCACTGGGATAATCATTTTACCCTCGGGTGCCAGTTGATCGACTAAAGCTTGAGGCAATGTTCTAGCTGCGGCCGTCACCATAATTCGATCATATGGTGCATGTTCCGCCCATCCTTGACTACCATCCCCCAATTTATATTCTATATTGGCGTAGCCTGCCTCTCCTAGCCTTTTTTGTGCACTCTCATGGTGTTCTTGGATTCGCTCAACAGTGTATACTTTTCCGGCTGCCTTTGATAAAAGAGCCGTTTGATAGCCTGAACCGGTTCCGATTTCTAACACTCGATGCTTATCTTTTACATCAAGCAAAATCGTCATCTCTAACACCAAACTGGGTTGAGATATCGTTTGTCCATGGCCAATGGGAAGTGGTCGATCTAAATGCGCATGTTCTTTGTGTTCTTCAATAAAATACGAACGGTCTAATTCTTCATAAAACTTAGTAATTCGCTCTTCATTATTCATCAACATCATCCTCCCTTATTTTTAATTTATCTTTTAATTACTTAATTTCCCAAACAAAGCGAACCGTGTCGCCTACTTCAATGTCTTCAGGCTCAATTTCTGGTAGTGCTGAGGCCTCTAGAAGCATGTTGGATCGTACATTCACTTCTGAGTACAAATGGAGCTCACTCCAGTCATAGTCAATCGAAAGTAACGCTCCCAGCTCTGTTCCAGCAGCCTTTGTCAGTATCTCTGCTCTCCTTGTGGCGCTTTTGGCTGCATCAATGAGTAGTCTCTCCTCCAGTAATTCTTTATCTTTCACTGAAAAACCAATACTCAATGTTGGATTCGCTGATGTTTCAGCAATTCCTTTTAAGACTTCACCAAGTTTTTTCGAGTCAAAATCAAACGTTAGATTCAGTCTCTGTCTAACAATATAACCGATAAATCTACTTTGATAGTTATCCTGTTGATCCTTATAGCTTTCATAATCAGTATCAATGTCAAAACTTGTTGTCTTCAAGTCTTTCCTGTCAAAGCCTAAGGATTCTACCTGGTCCGCTAAGCTTTGAGTCGATTCAGATGCAACAGCCATCGCCTGTTCATAGTCGTAATGTTTACTTTCAACATTCAATGTGATCACAACTAAATCAGGTTGCTGTCGAACATTTCCCTGACCTTTGACCGTAACTGTTCTTTTATTCACTGGTGTCCTCCCTTCTTATTAGTGGATCTCTTGTGTGTTATAGCTACTGCGATTCATCCGGTAAGCAATCTTGGCTTGATCTTTCAATTCAATTTTGTCTGCGATATGTTGATCACAATTCGGACATTCTAGTCGACTTGGAAGTGCGGTTAAGTCCACAGCACATTTGATAATCCGCGGGACATACATTCTCAACACATTCCCGCGCCCCACTTTCTGATACACCGAAAAATCTTCTTTACATTGCCCGCAGCGAATCATT
>CAYROB010000099.1:4152-5537 GCA_964425775.1 uncultured Carnobacteriaceae bacterium | reverse complement strand
TTTTTGTATAATATGGAATCAACAAAAGGGGAGATGGTGTTGATGTATGATTTTCACTATATCACGTTCTGTTTCTGCTAACTCTTCCTCAAGCTCCTGAACCGCTTCTTCTAATGAACCCTTTTGATTTTGAAAAAGATACAGCCGATTTAACTTTGAACTCATCTTAAATCACCCCTCCTCTATCATTTTTACAAATTATCCTCTTGAAATAGCAGCTAAGGATTGATCGATAGCTGCATACATATACTTCAGCTTCTTCATACCTCCGAGCTTGCGTCACTGCTGTAGTTTCAGTGTTGTAATTTTATATGTAAAAAAAGCGGGGAATTAATATTCTCCGCTTGTTTGCATTATTTTTCTTTTCTTAGCTGATCTAAAAGCAGTCCAGCTGTTATTGCAGCGGCTCCGACAACAAAAAGTCCAATGCGAGTGGCTCGGTTTGTTTTTTGGCTAGTTGCTTCACCCTCATTATCTTTATCCTCTTTGGAGTCCACACGTAAATTTAGAATATCATATCGGTCATAACTTACATGGTAACCTTGAATGCTCTTTTCTTTAATTGTATAGGAAATCTTTTCGCCAGCCACATCATAAACTGGGATATTTGTAAATCGATAAGCCATTGTTTTTTTGCGGTAACCCTTTGTTCATCTACTATTTCACCATTCGCGAGTAAATAAACAGTTATTGAGTATGGACGACTTCTTTCCGTGTCCCCCAGCCATCTCTTCTGTCCTCTGATTTCTGTTTCAATTTGAATTGCTGTTGGATCATAATAGTCAACTTCTGTTGTGTAAGTGGCTGGTATATCTTTATCACGCATTCGATATTTGTACTGCTCATTTATATCTTCATTATCTTCTAAATCCGAAATAATATGGTCCCAGTCTGTTTTTTCAGACTCTTTTATTTTGTTGATTTCATCTTCATTTGTAATCAAATCTCTTGTAATTGTATTCGGACGATAAACCTCTGTCATTCGATCTTTCACTTCGTCAACCTCCGTTTTTTAATACCTACTGTTTATTTATTTCACCTGATTTTCTGCATAAGAATTCTATCAACCAGTTTTTTGACTTTCAAAAAAATATTACTGCTTTGGATTATCCATGATTCCCAAGAAAATTGGTAAAACTGTATCATTATCGATAATGCCGTAAACAAATGGTCGGTTAAAATCAATCATCGGCTTTGGTTCAGGCATACTCGTCATGTCAATTGCCGAACTGACTGCAGATGCTGCTTCAGTTCCAAGTTCATTCACTTCGATAAAAGTCTTTTGAGCCATCTCGCTAACGTATAAATTGCCTATAGCTTGACCCATATTACTCAAGCTATTGGTATCTGCATTAAATATTTCTTTGATTCCCATACCTGGCAAG
>CAYROB010000099.1:746-4142 GCA_964425775.1 uncultured Carnobacteriaceae bacterium | reverse complement strand
TATCTGTTAATTTATTCTCGAAGTTTACTTCAAACTTCGGTAGTAAAATATCCACCTCGTCTTTTTCAATTTCCTTAAGTAAATCGCTCACTTTCGGTTGATCGATTGTCTCTAAATACTCACGAACAGTCAACTCTCGACTTGGCATTAAAGCGACGAATGAATATTGGCCATCCTTATAGGGTAAGATGATACCTTCTTCCCTATCGGTAATAATGTGTTCAATTTCAAAACGTCCAGTCATTTTATCAACATCTAAAATTTCTCCCTTGACTGAAAAATCACTTTCATAAGTGTCTTCCTTTTCGAATGGCACTTCCCATTTTCCATCAAAGTAAATCGTTGAAAATAAATACATTACTGTATCTGCGCCTATCTCATCGATCATCTTCTCAATTTTCCCGTTTGTTGCATTGCTAATCCAGTTATTCATTTCAGCCGGAGCTTTCTTAGCACTAAAATTTAATTTAAACGTATCAGTATCATAGTACGTTTTATTTAACTGTAGAAAATCTGGATTGGCGTTGAATTCTTGGTCATGCCAAATGGAATTGGAAATATTTAGTTCGACTCCTTCAGACTCCGATTCTAAAATATCGATTAATTTATGGTAGTATGCATTGAATTCCTCGTCTGGCAGATCCGTTAGATTTAATGTATCTAAGATTTCACGACTGGCCTCTTCTTCTGCGCCATTTGCGAGTAAACCTAACGATAAATAAACTGGTACTGGTGAATAGACTGGATTCTCTTCAGCAGCTAACTCTTTAAATAATTCCAATGAAAATTCCGTGTTTGATAGAATAAATGACTCTGGAAGCTCTTCTACTTTTTCTACTTCCTCAGCTTCAACTCCTTCTAGTAAATTCTCTGCATCAACTTTTTTAACTGTATCTGAGTTATCTAATGATCTAAACAAAAATAGCATCACCATACCTGCAAAGACACCAGCCAAAAAGATTAAAATATTCCGATTAGTCTTTTTCATCCTGATCTTCTCCTTTTACTTTCACTAAAATGCTTTGACTCTATTATACAACTATCACGCAAATAAACATAAATAAAACCCTTACTTGCTGATTCCGTTTTCGTTCAGCCCTTATTTGTATTACACTGAGAAAACAAGCTTGTATTCTTGAATGATTCAAGCTAAAATGTAAGCTTATATTATGTGATAAAGGGGATGTTGGTTATTTTAGAATTATTGTTAATTTTTATTGCGAAGGTGGTCGAGGTTTCGCTGACGACATTGCGAACAGTCTTTATTAGTCGTGGTGAAAAGCTTTACGCTTCAACGATCGGTTTTGTAGAAGTTGTGATCTGGTTAATGGTTACCAGTGCTGTTTTAAGTGATATTAATCAATACCCCGCTAAAATATTTATCTATGCTTTAGGATTCTCGGCCGGAAATTACGTTGGTCTGAGAATTGAGGAACGATTAGGGCTCGGCTATTCTAATGTTCAAATCATTACCAACATTAAAGATGGTAAAGTAATGGCAAATTCTTTAAGAAAGCTGGGCCATGCAGTTACCGTTGTCAAAGGTGAAGGACGCGATAATAAACGAGTCATTCTCTCAACTTACGTTAAACGTAAAAAGAAAGATGCTGTTTTACATGCAGTTGAAGAGTTAGGTATTCACGGAGTCGTTACCGTATCTGAAACACAGAAAATTTATGGTGGCTTCGGCGTTCGATAAAAAATCAAAAAAGTCTCACCCTCGAAAGCAAACGGCTTAAGAAGGTGGGACTTTTTCATTTGATTCACTCTATTAAATTTACTTGTTACCGACTGTTTGTCCGGCAATTCGTCCAAATACGATAATATCTGTTACAGCATTTCCGCCAATACGGTTGGCTCCGTGAATTCCACCGACAACTTCACCGGCAGCATATAAGCCTTCGATTGCGTCGCCCGCTTCATTTAGAACATGACCTTCAGGATCGATTGTCACTCCACCCATTGTGTGGTGAATTCCTGGAGTAACTTCCATGACGTAGTAGCCACCTTCAATTAAAGATGTTCCTAAGTGATCACGACCGAATTCCGTATCTTCACCAGCTTGAACAGCTGCTTCGTAGTCTTCCATTGTTTGTGTTAATGTAGCTGCATCAATATCTAATGCTTCTGCTAACTCATCTAAATCTGCTACATCTATTGTTAGTCCTTGTTCAATATAGCCATCTAGTGACGCATTTGTTTGACGCATTTCATCATTTGTAATGAGGTAAGCAATTCCATCTGTTTGCGCTAAAATATTTTGTGAAACAACATCACGTGTTAGCAGCTCATCTGTGAATCGTTTACCTTCTTTATTAATTAAAATTGCTCCGTCGCCACGTAAGCCTTCAGTAAACATTGAACCTGTTTCTGGATCCGTTGTTGGGTGAATTTGGATATCTTCGATATCTGTTAAGCTTGCGCCAACTTCAAGGGCCATTGCAATTCCATCACCTAAAGCACCTGGATGGTTGGTTGTAGAGAAACCAACTAAGTCTTCACGGTAGCTTTCAACCATTTCACTGTTTGCTCCGAAACCACCTGTTGTTAAAATAACAGCATCTGCATTAACCATAAATGGGTTGCCATCTTTGTCTGTTGCTTCAACACCTGTTACAACACCATCTGTTTCGTTAATTTTTATTGCTTCTGTATTTAACATAATTTCTACACCAAGCTCATCGAGTTTGTCTGACAGAGTACCCATGACTACTGGACCAACTGGTGATCCATCCGCTGGTGTATGGATTCGTGGGTTTGTTGCTCCACCTGATAAACTCACTCGTGTAAGTCCAGCACCCATATCATTTAACCAGTCAACTGCACTTGCTGAGTTTTCAATTAATGTTTGTAAAAGTTCTGGATCATTTGTTTCCTGTCCACCTTTTAAAGTATCAGCATAGAAGACTTCATCACTATCTTCGATTCCTTCTTCTTCTTGGACACTTGTTTCTGAGGCGTTCATTCCACCTGTTGCATAGTTTGTGTTTCCACCAGTAATTGGCATTTTTTCTAAAATGACAACTGATTTTCCAGCTTCTGCCACTTCAATTGCGGCTGCCATTCCAGCTCCACCAGCACCAACGACAACGACTTCTACATCGATATCTTCTTGTGCAGCATCGTCTTCCTTATCTGAATCTTTACCTTCTAAGTCAGCTGCATCTGCACCGGCTTTATTTAGCGCAGCGGTGATTGCACCAATAATTCCTTCACTTGAGCTGGTTGCACCACTTACAACATCCACATCAACACT
Source organism: uncultured Carnobacteriaceae bacterium (assembly GCA_964425775.1). Classification (GTDB taxonomy): domain Bacteria; phylum Bacillota; class Bacilli; order Lactobacillales; family Carnobacteriaceae_A; genus Atopostipes. The sequence continues at coordinate 886 of CAYROB010000099.1, read as the reverse complement.
CTGAGTCTCTAGTACAGCTTCGACAATTGTTTCTTCTGCTGTATCAGCAATTGTTGGTGTTTCATCCGGCATAGCAATATCAATCTCTGTAATTTCGTCTTCCGTTACAGTTACAGTTGCTGTAATTTCTCCTCCGTAAC
>CAYROB010000099.1:0-736 GCA_964425775.1 uncultured Carnobacteriaceae bacterium | reverse complement strand
TTCATACGTACCCGGAGTAAAGAGCGCTTCCGCGTCATCTGACCCACAACCTGTTGCTACTAGAACAACAAAGAATGCTAATGCAAGCATGCTCAGTGTTTTCAAACTTTTCTTAATCATTTTCTCTTTCCTTTCTCTTTCCTATTCTTTTACTTTCAATCAAATTATATTCTTTTTCACTAACAAAGTCAATGTGACCTTTTTCACTTTCGTGTCTTTCCATTCATGTTAAGTCATTTATTTTCATGTGTATCTTTTGACATTTAAAATCGTTAGTATTAAAGTGAATTTGTAAGGTAGAATAACCAGTATTTCCCTACAGCTTGAGGGTTCTCTTTAACATCAGAGAGGGAGATTTATAATGAAAAAAGAATTATTGAAGAAGTTCCAACTAGGACTCGTTTCATTCTCAGCCTTTGCTTTACTAGCGGCATGTGGAAATGATGGTCTAGATGAGGCACCAATGGACGATGAACCTGGCGTTGAAGAACCAGCCGATGAAACCGATGATTCGGGTACTGGAGGAGCAACTGAAGAAGAACAAGATAACTAGAATATTCAATGCATTCTAAAATTGAACTGCTGTAGGAATAAAAGAATATGAACTCTCAAGTCTGTAGTAAATATAAATAAAATCACCGACTAACTTATGTGTTCTAAATAAGTTAATCGGTGATTTTTACTGTCTTCTACTTTTTGTAAATTCAACATACTCCAAGATTTGCTTCACTTCTGC
>CAYROB010000098.1:0-5576 GCA_964425775.1 uncultured Carnobacteriaceae bacterium | reverse complement strand
CACGACTTTCAAATTGGATGCTTTGGTCAAAGATTTGGTGGCAAATGAGGATTATACTTTAGCCGACAAGCGCATTGTCTTTATTATCGATGAGGCGCATCGCACGACGATGGGGAAGATGATGGTCAATATTAAGAGCTATTTTAGGAAGCATGGCTTGTTTTATGGGTTTACGGGGACGCCTTTGTTTGATGAGAATAAGGCGACGGGGATGATTAATGTCCAAAGTGAAGTGATTGATACGACGGAGAAGTTGTTTGGCCCGGAGTTACATAAGTACACGATCGACCAGGCGATAGCGGATGGGAATGTGTTGGGTTTTCATGTGGATTATATTAATACGGGTGAGTTTGAGAATCATGACTCTTTGCGTGAGCGGCTAGGAGAGATTATTCAAGAGGAAAGACCGGGCTTAGCCAAACCAGAAATTGAGCGTGGTTTGTTACAGTTAAGTGATGCAAATGTTGAACGCGAAGCGAAAAAGCACGGGCTCTTGGTTTATCATGATGCGACGCATATTCCACGGGTGGTCGAGCAAATGCTCGAAAACTGGGATTTCCAATCGCAAGGGAAAGAGTACAATGCGATCTTGACGGTGGCTTATCGTGACCGGGTCCTTGCCTACTACAAGGAGTTTAAGAGAGCCTTGGCTGAGAGTGATTATGAGATGAATGTGGCGATGACTTTTAGTTTTGGTAATGAGAATGATGTTGACACGATTCCGCAAGATGTGCTTGAAGAGATGTTTACGGATTATGGGAAGTTTACTGGTATTGAGTATCCGATTGGGGATGGCGATGCGTATTTTGAAGATGTCGTTGCGCGTGGAAGTCGTGGTGGAAGTGACCGGAATCCGCGAAATATTGATTTGATTATTGTAGCTGATCAACTATTGACGGGTTATGACTCGCGTTATTTGAACACCTTATATGTAGACCGTTCTTTGGAGTTACAAGGATTGATCCAAGCCTACTCACGAACCAACAGGGTGCAAGGACCAAATAAAGAGTTTGGGACGATTGTGAATTACCGGTATCCTGCATTGACAAAAGAAAATGTTGATAAGGCCTTGAAACTTTATGGAAGTGGAGGCAAGAGCAGCCGGGCAATTGTGGAACACTATGATGTGGCAGTGGCGAAATTTGCGAGCGCTGTTAGTGAGATGAAGGCAGAGTTGGCTGATCCAACTGAGTGGGCTTCTTTACAGACAGATACCGAAGCAATGGAAGCCTTTGTTGAAATATTTAGTGAAGCAAATAAAGAGTTGCGCACGGTGATGCAGTATTATGAATTTGAATGGGATGATGCAAGCTTTGGCATCGATGAGCATCGTTGGATGAAGTATACGGGAGCGTATAAAAATTTACGGGATAGTTTACCAGGGTCTGATGAGGAGGATGACGAACCAGTAGTTCCATTAGTTGGTCGTACCAAGTTATCAGGAACACAGGTGATTGATGCCAATTATATCTTGAACTTGATTGGGGATCGGGTAAGTTCTGACAAAGGAATTCTCACGGTCGATACGGAGACCTTGCGCATTATTCACCAGCAAATCCAAGAGTTGAGTGACATGGGTGAGAACGATCAAGCGGTCTTATTGAAAGAATTTGTTGATACCGAACTTGTGACTGGGAATTTATCCAGTAACTACCGTTTTGATGCCTTATTTGAAGAATGGAAACAAGCAAAAGTTGAAAGAGAAATTAATGAATTTGCGAAGGATTGGGGAATCGATAGCGAGATTCTGTCGGATTCACTGAAACAATTCTCCTTAAATCGTAAAGATCAGATTCCTTATATTGATGACTTACGCAAGAGCATTGACTATAAAAACGCGCGTAAACCAGAGAAAAATCCACTCGAGCATAATATGCATTTTATTACTGAAGCTTTGCCAGAGTATATGGTAGAGCTTAAACAGAAGTATGAGTAGATTAGGAGGATCTATATGAAATTCGGTCCGAGAAAACCAAATTTAAAGAAAAGAGTAAAGGCAAGAACAACTGGAAAACTAAAAAGAAAAGTTAAAAAGTCAGTGAATCCTCTTTACGGAAAAAAAGGAATGGGCTGGGTGAATAATCCTAAAAAAGCGGCTTACAATAAAGTTTATAATAAAACAACATTTGATGCTGTGCCCTCATTATCAAAAAGTAAAAGAAATAAGAGAGTTACTGCAAGTCAGGATAGTGTTTCAGAAAAAGGCGCACAAGTATCAACAGCGACAGCTACTATTGGGTGCTTTGGGCTATTCCTATTATTAGCAAGCTTTGTGAATCCTGGGTTATTTGTTGTATCGATTCCACTATTCATTTATAGCTATTTGCGAACACAAAGAGAAAAGAAAGAACAAAAGGCCTTATTTGAAAAAGAGAAAGAAAATTATGAATTGCAATTAGCCACGGTACATAAACTAGCTGAACTACAAGACCTCATAGACAAAACGGAAAAGTTAAAAACTTTAGATATTTTCTTTGAAAGATTCAATGAAATCATTATTTTAAAAGGTGAAGCAGTTAATTTATTAAATAAAAGCTTGGAAAAAGAGATTCTTTCGAAAGATGCAGTGATTGATGGTAAAAAAGAGATTGAAGACGTTATTAATAAGCTCCTAAAGGATTATATAAAGATGTACGAAGAGCGTTCTTTTGAAGGAGCAATGAAGTTAAAAACTGAAAAAGGACAGAAGAATAATTATCAACGTTCTTATGAAGATCTGCAACAATATAGCCATTTGTTTACTAAAGAAATTGAAGCGTACATTGATGAGCAATGGCAAAATCTATAAGTAGAAGAGTATTCATTAAAGGAGAAGATTTTAAATCAAAAAGCAATTATTATTTATTTTAGCAACGAGTTTCATGTTATTCGGTTGTGGTACTGAGGAGCCGTTTGGAGGGACGATTGATCCTAATGTATCGGCGCAGGAAGTGGATGAGTTAGACGACAAGGCTTATGCAGCCGTGTATGTGTCCTATGAGCTAGTATTCGATAAATTGATTGAGGAATTTAATGAAGAGGCTTTAGATCCAGATATCTTTTTTGCGGAATATGGTGTTACAAGTGTTTATGAAGAGAAATTAGCGCAGATGGAAATCGAAGGACTTCAAGCACAGGATGAGTTGGATGGTGTCTTGCAAAATGAGCTAGGCAATGAAACAGATTGGGAAATCTGGTCGGACCAGGTCTATGAACTGTATCTAGAAAAATTATCAGATCTTGAAGAAGCTCATGAAGTGATGTTGGATTATTAATGGCTAAAGATCATATGTACTGTGCAAAGTACAGTTGAGAAAAAATCTGAAAATGATTTGAATAATAAAGAAGTGTACGAGTATTATCGCCAAACTTTTGATGAGCTTATTGAAGATTTCAATACTGAGGCATTAGACCCAGCTGTTTTTTTGCAGAATATGGTATCGCAAGTGTCTTTGATGAAAAGATGATGCATATGGAGGAATACGCTAGATTGGCACAGCATTCAATGGATGATGTGTACAACAGTGGTGAGGTAACGAAGAGGGTTGGGAAATTTGGACTCTTAAGGCTAGTGCGCTCGGCAATGAGAAAATGCTGGAACTAGAAGAAGCACATGAAATGATGTTAAATTATTAAATATTAGGAAAACTAGTAAAGTAATGAGCTGTTTGCTGTGATCCTTTTGCATGCAGCTTTTTATTTTGTTTAACTACAGTCAATAATTTTTAAAAGCGTAAATGAATATGCTATGATTTAGGATAGAGAGAAAATAAGGGTGATGATATGACAAGTATTATTCAAGTACAAAATTTAAAGAAAAATTATGGAGATGTTGAAGCTGTAAAGGGCATTAGCTTTAAAGTAAAGCAAGGATCGTTCTTTGCATTTCTAGGTCCAAATGGTGCTGGAAAAAGTACAACGATTGAAATGATGTGTACCTTTTTGCCGGCCACATCAGGCAAGATTTTGATTGACGGTGATGAAGTAGGGAAAACGAATGCGAAAATCCGTGAAAATATAGGCGTCGTTTTTCAAAATAATGTCTTAGATGACTTGTTAACAATTGAAGAAAACCTTCGTTTACGGGGGAAACTATATGGGAAAAAGGATCCGGAGCTTACTGACTTAATCCAACAAGCAATGGCAACAACGGATATTGCAGATTTAAGTGATCGTCTTTATGGAGAATTATCAGGTGGACAGCGTCGCCGGGCGGATTTAGCGCGCGGATTAATTCACCGACCAAAAGTATTGTTTTTGGATGAACCAACCACGGGCTTGGACCCACAAACGCGTGTAAAAGTGTGGGAAATGATTAAACAGGAGGAAAATGACTTGACCATCTTTTTAACCACACACTATATGGAAGAGGCAGCACAAGCAGATAATATTGTCATTTTAGATGAAGGATTGATTCGAGAAGAAGGTAGTCCTGCTCAATTAAAGGAAAAGTATGCGAAAAACAAATTAGTGTTTACACCGAAGTCTGAGCGGTTAGCTGAAAAATTAACAAAAGATCAAGTTACCTTTGAGCAAACGGGTGAGACCCTGACAGTTCATATCGAAGAAACCCTTGATGCGATTGAGCTTTCTGAAAGATATCGTGAAGACTTGGAGAGTTATGAAGTCTTAAAAGGAACGATGGATGATGTGTTCTTGAATGTAACTGGAAGGGAGCTAAGATAATGTTTGCGTTAATACAGAGAAATGTGAAATTGTTTTTTAGGGATCGAGTAACAGTGTTTTTCTCGATGTTATCATCAGTAATTTTAATTGGACTTTATTTTTTATTTTTAGGAGGTACCCTGACTCAAGAAGTAGCGGACTACATAAATCCAGACATCTTGATGTTTAACTGGTTAATTGCAGGGATATTAGCCATTAGTTCCATTTCAACGACATTGACAACATTTGGAACCAAGGTTAAGGATGATGAGAAAGATATCTCCAAAGATTTTTATTCGACTCCAACATCAAAAGCTGAATTAGCTGGTGGGTATATTGGAGCAGCTTTTATTGTCAGTATGATCATATCAGTCTTTACGTTGGCAGTAGCGACAGCGGTGATGTACTTCCAATATGGATCATTAATGAGTATTATGACGTTATTCAAGGTATTAGGTATTACGTTAGTGACTATCTTTTCAAACTCAGCCATGATGTTTTTATTGATTTTGTCAATTCATTCATCGAGTGCGTATTCAGTAACAAGTTCTTTAGTTGGTTCGTTATCCGGATTTGTAGCAGGTGTATACATTCCGATCGGCTTGTTACCAACTTGGGTTCGTTCGATTATTCAATTTAACCCAGCGACACAAGCAGCATCGCTCTTACGAAAGGTCTTAATGGAAAGTGAATTCCAACAGATGAGTGAAGCGCCGGCTGAAGTTATTTTAGAAGTAAAGGAAACATTGGGTGTTGTCTTTCCGTTTGGTGAGGGCTATATCAGCACAACACAAAGTTTACTGTATGTTTTTGGAGCGGGTGTTCTTTTCTACTTGCTTGCTGTTTGGAAATTATCACGTGAAGACCAACAGTAGGGTAAGAAAAGATACTTCATTGAATTGTAGACTATTGCTAAGATGCGGAGGGGTAAA
>CAYROB010000097.1:0-5576 GCA_964425775.1 uncultured Carnobacteriaceae bacterium | reverse complement strand
CTGGTGCATGGAAAAAATCCTTACTAAATTTATTTAGCAAGTAACGGACAATTTCATTCATCTTTGGATCCGTAATCTCAGCAATGACTTCATTTAACTTTTCAATCATCTCTGCTCGATTCAAAGGAGCGCTTTTCACATATAATTCCGGGTCACGTGGTTCACCATCTGTTGCTAACCGTATTTTATTAATTTGTAATTGTGGCTGTCCATTATATTCTTCACGTTTAGCTGTTAGATGGACTACGCGCCCTGGAATGTATTTTTCAATTTCTGAAGCAGATACATCCCATATATTTCCAACCATTTCGCCACTCACATCTTGAAAAGTAACTGATAAAAAGGTTTTACCCATTCTTGTCTTTCGCTCAGCAACACTTTTAATTAATAAAAATAGTTCGCCAGTTTCATCCAAAGCGTAATCATAAAGTTTTTTATCCATTATTTATCCTCTTTCTAGTTAATTAAGTCATTATATTTTCTAGTTCAATAATTTGATCTTCAGCAAATTCTTCTCTCAGATCAGCATCAAAACTAAAATAGATTATCTGTAGCTTATCACTTAATTCACCTAAAAGTCGATACACATTCTCTTTTCGTTGCTGATCAAAGTTCACAAATGGTTCATCAATTACGATAGGAAGTCTAATAACATCTTCCATTTTAACAATATAAGCTAAACGGATTGCTACATACAAAGGTTCTGCTGTTCCACGGGATAATACTTTTACTTCCATTACCGAACCATCTCTCTTTTGAACAAAGAGTTCATCTTCTTTAAATAAGATATTCTCATATTCCCCATCTGTTAATAACCTGAAGTAACGATTAATCTCACTCATAATTTCTTCGAAACGTTCTTTGGTCACTTGGTTTAACGTCGATTGAATAATTGCAGCTGCAATCTTATCTGAAATCCACTCATCAACTAAGTTCTGCGTACTAGCTTTTTGATTCTCGAATTCTTGCAAGGCTTCGGAGTAGCTGCCATCTCGCTCTAGATTTTTAATATTTACTTGGATACTCGCTCGTTTGTTAATAATTTCTTTGTTCTGTTTTGCTTCTTCTCCAAGCTGTTTGAATAACTGTTCTTCTTTCTTTGAGAGCTCTTCTTTGCTAGGTAATGGTTTTTCAGCATCAAATTCCGGTGCATTCTCTTTTAAAAATTTTACGCGACTCTTTTTTTGTTCGAGCTCCTCTTTTTTCTTATAGAGCGCCATAAATTCTTCTTCTCCTTGAACCCCGGTCGCTTCTAATAAATGACTCATTTTGGTTTCAGCTGTTTCTTTCCCGGTGACTAACTGCCTTTCTTTTTCTTTCAATAGATTTAACTCATTTAATTTCGACTCTTCCGTTTGAAGCAACTGATTTAATTCTTTTAAGTATGTCCTAAAACGATTCATTTTCTCAGCCAAACTTAAATCTTTTTGGATATCTAGTATTTCATCTATCCCGCTCATTCTCTGACTTAATTGCTCAACTAATCGAACTTTTCTTGCGGTTAGCTTCTCACTAGTTTCGGCAATCTTTTTCAAAGTAATTGTCTGAGCAATTACTGTCTCTGCCTCTTCAAACAAATGAATTGTTGGCAAATCTTTACTTATTAACAACATTCGCCATTGTTCTGTCAATTCTTTTTGTTGTTTGAGCAAAACAGCTTTCTCATCCATTTTGGCTTGATAACTTCCTTGAATCGCATCAATCTCACCTAATAATATTTGCCAATCTGATTGAAGGGTTCGTTGTTTTTCATATTCATTCATTAACAAACTATCCGAAAAAGCTGATTCTGGTACTTCTTTGAATTTTTTCCTCGTATCTTTTCGATACAATATAAATGAAAGGACAAAAAACAAAATACCCACTCCAGCACCAAGCCACTGATTAATAGAGGTTGTTATGAATGAGGCAAGTAAAATAACAAGACCAATAAGTCCGGTACCAATTGAAACGAGAGAGGATTTTGACTTTTCTACTTCTGGTTTTGAATCCTCATTTAGCTTGAGCTGGCCTTCTATTTCCTTAAGGTAATCTGCTTGCCACATTAGGTCCTCATATTGATCCGCTTTTTGATTCTTCAAATTTAAACGATTCCCAATTTTTTGAAGTTCTTTTGTTAAGATGTCTATTTCAGTAGTAAGTTGCTCATAAGCAGCTAACCAGTCAGATACCATCAGCTGTTCTTTGGTCGTAAAAGAACTAGGTGTTGTCTCTTGCTTTTCAACATTCAATAATTGCTTTAAGTCCAGTAATTGAGTTGTCTGATTTTGTAACTGCTGCTCAATTGTTTCTAAATAACCAAGTTCTTCGATCATTTCAGGTAAATCCTGCTCTAAAACAGATATTTCTTTTTTATTTTCTTGATAGCTTTCAATTAAATTTGGATCGAAAAAACTCGCCTCTTTATCTTCTAATTCTCTTTTTAGCTTTGCTAATAAAGCTTCTTTTTCTATCATTTCTTTTTTATATTCATTTAATAAATAAGGTCCATCTTTTTTCAATAATGGCAGTTTTACTTGCGCTATTTCTCTCTTTAATGTTTGAATTTCTCTTAAAACAGATAACTCTTTTTTAAATTCTTTTAAATAATTGAGTTCTTCTTGAATACTTTCTTCCTTTTTTTCAATTTGCTCAAGCAACTCATTCTGCTCCGTTTGCTGCTTGATTAAATCGACATAGGATTGATTTCTCTGCTCAAGCTTTTCTAACTTTTTTTCTTGCGCTGTGATTTTTGATAATTGCTTGTTTAATGGCGGAATCCGTCCTGAAGGTCGATATAAATCATATGCATTTTTTTGAAATTCATCGACTAAATTCAAATAATAATCCGTTGAATGTGCGCCAATATTTAATAAATAACGGCTTAATTTACTTTTATCTAATTGATGCACATTTTCAATATCGCTTAAGGAAAAAGAATAAATACTTTGATAATTCTCACGACTTAATCCTTTCAGCAGTTGGTCCAAAAGTTCATCAGACCCTGTCGTTCCATCTTCTAACGTTACTGTAACATCTCCCGTTACTTTTCCATGAACACGTTCGATAATAACTTCACCAAAGACACGGTCTTCTGCTATAATTCTTCCACCATATTTAGAACTTTCTTGAGGTTCATAACGTAAAAAAGTACTGTTCCTTGTCGGAAACCCAAATAAAATGCTATGTATAAAGGACATTAATGTTGATTTCCCTGCTTCATTCTGACCTAAGAAAACTTGTAAGCCCTCATTCAATTCAAATCGCTGGTCTACCCATTTTCCATAACCATAAATATCTAGTTGTTTTATCTGCATGATTTCACCTGCTTTCCTGTATCTTTTATTTCAGATAAATCTTGGCAATTGCCTTTTCAATCATTCGTTTTCGATAGTCTTCTGAGTTTACTTCGGTTAAATATTTTCTAGGAATGTTGTGAAGTATTTCTTCCGTCATCTCGTTAAATACTGTTGACTTCTCTGCTCTTGTGACTGCATCAGCCCATTCTTTTGGATATAATTCTCCTAATGACTGTTGATTGACTGCCTGCTCAACAAACACTTCAGTTCTTGCAAGCCAGACATTCGGTAAATTAATTTGATTGGATAGTTGCTCAGAAAATTCTCTTGCTTGTACAAACTGGACTAACTCTTCATTATCTTCTTTATTTACGTAAATACTTAAGTCGATCAAGCAATCAGAGACTATATTTTTTCCAGCAATTTCCTCGTGCATCCGCTCGATTAATTGAGTGATATTTTCAAGATCCAACAAATCGATGCTTAATTGCTCCCAAATTATAGGTGCTGTCGCAATAAATTTGATTTTTTCTCCTCGCTCAGACCATTCAACGAGTAAACACCCCTTTTCACCCGTTTCATTTTTATGCAAACCTTGGATGTTCCCTGGATAAATGACTATAGGATGAGTAGCTAGCTGCTGTTTCTGATGAATATGGCCTAGTGCCCAATAATCATAATTTTTTTGCCGTAGTTCATCTAGAGTAAATGGTGCATAATTTCCACCGACAGGGGTTACATTCTCCTCATCTCCATGTAACATCCCAATATGCATATCTACATTTTCCATTCGTTCTGGGTATTCTTGAACTTTTCGGTCATGCACCCATTGAGATTCATAACTAAAACCACTCACAGCAACTTTTTTATTGTTTTTGGTCTGAATTATATGAGTTGTTACTTCCTCGGTATACGTATAGACATTCTCAGGTAATGGGAGCGATAGCGCCCGGGTTTCCTCTGTTAAATAATCATGATTTCCTCGGATTAAAAACACTGGTATTTTTTCCTGGTTCAATCGCTGCAGTTGCTTGATAAAGATACTTTGTGCCTGAATATTTATCTTTTGTGTATTATATAAATCCCCTGATAACAGTACAAAATCGACCTGATTCTCAATGGCTTGATCCACTATCTTTTGGAAGGATTCAAAAGGCGCTTTGCGCATCACTTCAAAAAGATCGGCTGATATTTGTTCAAGTCCTAGAAAGGGAGTATCTAAATGTAAATCGGCTGCATGTATAAATTTAATCATTCCATCACCTCCTAATGGGTACGTACGTTCTTTTTTAACAGAAAAAATTGGCTCACTAGTTAGCAAGCCAAATCTTTTTTATATTATGCTTCGTAAATTTCTTGGACTGGCTTCATGATGATGCCATTTATTTCAGCTAGTAAAGCATTTAATGCTTGTTCTTTCTCCATTAAATCCATTGTTAACTCGTTTGCTGACATTTTAATTGATAAAACTTGTGCTTCATTTGCTTGTTCTTCATCAATTTGTTCACCAGCATGCTGTTTTTCGTAAAGTGATTGCTGTAAGTTTTGGAAATCTGTCAAAATCGCATTTGCTTCTTCATCGTTTTTAACATTCTCGTGTGCTTCTTTTAAATCGACGAACTCACTTAACTGTCTTAAATCGCTCTCTAACTGATTTGCTGTATCGTAAATATTAACCATTATTATATTCCCCTTTCAATTTTCCACTAAAGTATAACAAAAAAGAAGTAAGTGTTTCCACTATTAAAGGATATTCATTGAATCTTTTTCTCATTTTGCTTGATCACTCTGCTTTTAACGCGTTAACGGCTATTTATAAATTTATTAATAAGCTTTTTAGCCTCACGCGCAACCTTTTCGACTTCTTTCCCAGCTTTTTTAAGATTCACTTTTAAGTTCTCTATTCTTTCTTCAAATTGTTTTTCTTTCACAATGACTTCTATCTGATTGTCCTCTACTAAGAAGGATGTTTCTTGAGTATAGGGCTGAATTGCCTCAAACTCTGCCTTTAAAACTTGGCCAATTCCTTGAATTGTCGAGCTAGTCAAATAATGTTCTTCATTCGTTTTATCATATCCTTGCCAGGAGGCAATCACAATGTCCGGTGTATAAGCGACCACCCATTGGTCTTTCGCTCCTTCACCAGTTTCGGTTTGTGTAGTTCCGGTTTTCCCAGCCACTTTAAAGCCTGATGGTTGAATATGTCGGCCTAGTCCTTCAGAAAATACATTTAACAACATCAAGTTCATATCAGCGTTCACTTCTTTAGAAAGAACACGTCGCTTTTTTGGTTTTGTA